>JBMFUH010000057.1:0-15099 GCA_049966735.1 Isosphaeraceae bacterium | reverse complement strand
CATCCCCCATTCAATTGTGATCGGTTCCAGGCTTGTTTTCTTGTCCCAGCTTCAGCCGTTGATCATGGGCTGCTCGCATATTGACGGGCTTCAGCTTCAACGACAATTCGTATTCAAACAGTTGAACGCCGTCAAGCAACGAGCAAGCCAGCAAGAGGTCCCCAGGGCTTCCCCGCGGTCAGCCCCAGCCATCCCTGGGCCGCTGCAAACCTTGGGATACGTGGAAACCTCGGTGGTGTTCGGCGAGGAGTGTCAAAATCACCGACGCTAAGGCCGGCGACGGCGAGACGCCGCGTGTGCTCCAAGACCAGGTCCAGGCGAATCTGCCGGAGAGTCGGATCAAAACCATAGCCCATGATAAAGCGGCCGAAAGCGGCTCTTTCCCTGGCTCATCGCGTTTTTGCCTCGGCCAGCCAGAACTCGGCCTCGTACACATAGTATGCCGCGGCACCGACGTCGTCGGACTTGCCGAAACCGATCCGACGGATCTTGGCGACCAGCTTTTGCAGCGCTTTCATCCGGTCCCGGTGATCCTCCAGCGCCTTGATCCGGTCAGCCGGCGACTTGCGGAGAACCAGTCTCGACTCGAGGAGCAATCGCGACCAGACGTAGACCTCGATCGACCCGACCCGGTTCTGCCCGTAGTACTGCCAGATCAGGTCGTACTTCTTGCCCGCGGCCTTGTACCGAGCTTCCGCCAGCTCGCGGAGCCTGGGGCCCTCTTTCCGCTCTTGTTCCTGGGCAACCGGTGCGACAGCCGCCCCGACCAGAAGTAGTCCCCAGCCCAACAGATGAAGCTTCTTCGTCGATGTCGTTCGCATCTTCCCTATCCTCCCGGACATGCACCAGACCTCTGGGGAATCACCTCAAGAGGATGATAGGGAGGATTACCAGGCCCGGTCGAGAAGACTCTCCATGTCGGCCTGGGTGCAGGGACGCGGGTTGGTCCGGTGGCAGTGGTCGAGCATTGCCAGCCGGGCGTATTCACCGATCCGGTCGCGCTGGAGGCCGTCCAGCTCGCCCAGCCTGCGGGGAAGGGGCAAGCGAGCCAGGACAAGCTGGGCCAGCGTGATCAAGTGGCCGGGGCCGTCGCCTCCCCGGCCCAGGCCGACGCGGTTGGCCAGCTCGCCCATCCGCGACTCGGCCGCCGGGCGATTGAACCGAAGCGCATGGGGAAGCAAGATCGCATTGAGCGTGCCATGATGCACCCGCCCCTCCGCTCCCAGAGCGTGGGACAGCGAATGCACCACCCCCAGCCCCTTGTGGAAGCTGATTCCGCCCAGGAGCGCCCCGGTCATCATGGACGTTCGCGCGGCGAGGTCCGCGCCATCGCGCACAGCGGTTTCCAGCCCGTGGAAAACGTGCCGCAGGCCCTCGACGGCGATGCCATCGCAGATCGGCTGAAACGGAGTCGCCAGATAGCTTTCGATGCAGTGGGTCAACGCGTCCATCCCGGTACCCGCCGTCAAGACCGCGGGCAGGCTGAGCGTGAGCTCGGGGTCGCAGATCGCCGTTGACGGCAGAAGGTGCGGGGAGAGCGCGATGGTCTTGCGGCCGGTCTGAGGAAGCTGGATCAACGTTCCTCGTCCGGCCTCGCTGCCCGTCCCCGCGGTTGTGGGGATGGCGAGCATGGGAGGAAGATCGGCCTTGATCCGCTCGAGGCCGCCCTGGGTGAAGTCGTAATCGGCCAGGCGCCCCGGGTGCGTGACGAGCAGGCGAATGGCCTTGGCGGCATCGATGGCGCTGCCGCCGCCCAGGCCGATCAGCCCGTCGCACCGCGCAGCGCGATAGCGCGAAAGCCCCGCCATGACGTTGGCCTCGGTCGGGTTGGCCTGGACGTCCTGAAAAATGACGGCCTGACGGCATTCCCCGGTGACTTCGGCAACGATGCCGGATGACACGAGGCCGGGGTCGGTCACCACCAGAGGCCTGGCAACTCTCAAGCGGGTCAGCTCCGCCCCGAGCGATTTTCTCGTTCCCGGGCCGAAAATGACCCGGTTGGGGAAGGTGAAGACCGCCGGGGAACCGGGAGTGTTGCTCACGGCGGAAATCTCTGGTGTCTCGGGTTGCTCCCGACCTGCTGACTGGTCGGCGACGGACGTTCCAGACGTACGAATCACGCTGACCACCCCCCTGCCATGGACCGACACGTCCCAACCTGGACCCTCGGGATCATGATTCCGTCGCCTCGAGCAGTTGTTCCATTTCCGACGCGGCGTGCAAGTCGCCTCGCGCCTGGGCCTTGGCGATGCCCAGCCGGAGAATCTGGACGGCCTTTTCGGTTTCGCCGGTTTCGACGTAAGACTGGCCAAGGTGCTGGTAAGCGGCCACCTGGTCGTCCGGATGGTCGGCGATCAGCGCGTGCAGGCGGGACCGCCCTTCTTCCACATCGCCCTCGCCAAGGCATTGTAGGGCAAGACCGTACCGCAGGAAGGTGTCTTGCGGATCTTCCGCCAGACTTTGCTCGAGCTTCCGCCGCCGCACAGATTTCTCTGCCATGGAATCGATCGCTCCTGTTGCTTGTGCCACGACCGAGGCAACCAATTTCCATCCACACAGTCGCGCGGGAAGCCTCTATACTCAGAGACGTCCTCCAATGGACCGTTGTGGCCGATCAGGGATGGCCCGTCAACCCAGGCAGACCCCACAGCCTCCCCGGCGTGCCCCGCGGAATGTCCCCAACCGCCAATCTCCCATCATTCCTGCCCGACTGGCAAATGTGACAGCACCGGCGGACCTCCGGGGAGAATCCGCTGGTTTTCGTGCCTCGCCCTGCCGAACGTCAGGCGAGCGCGGAGAGCGGAATCTGTGCCGTAAAGCTCATCAGCAATGAGGTTTACAGCATGGACATCCTGGTTCGCGCCAGCCCCGGCGACGGCGGAAAATCCGCTGTGAAACCAGACCTTTCGGGTCTGGCTAGCTGGATAGAATCTAACGAAGATACGGGTCATTACGGAGGCCGGCGAAGCTGGGGGTTTTCAATGCGACAAGGCTCAAGCTGGAAAGGGGGGAAACCGATCCAAAACCAAGCCAGGAGGAGCAGCAGGGATGAGGGTGCCGGGTGTTCCATCCGGCGTTTTGAGGTCGGGAAGCCTGGAAAGAGCCTTGGTCTTACGCAGTGAGGACTCTCGCCGTGCCAATGCCCTTGTTGCGACACAGAGAGGGATATCTGGGGACATTTGCATTGGGCGTCATGGCGGCCTTCTGCCTGATTGCGCCGGGTCAGGTCCGTGCCGGTTCGGGCGATGCGAGCCGCCGGTCGGTGATCGTGGAGGCGGTCGAGAAGACGCAGGCGTGCGTGGTCAACATCTCGAGCGAGAAGAAGGCGGCCTCGAACAGCCGCTGGCCCTTCTCGGCCGAGGAGAACGCCCGGCCGCGGATCAGCGGGATGGGCAGCGGGGTAATCGTCGATCCTCGCGGCTACATCCTGACGAACCATCACGTCGTCGACAAGGTGGAGGGAATTCAGGTTCAGCTTGTCGATGGCACGGTGTATCCCGCGCGGGTGTTGCAATACGATCCGGTGATGGATCTTGCCTTGCTCAAGGTCGAACCGACACGGCCGCTCCAGGCCATCACGGTTGGCACTTCGAGTGATTTGATGAAGGGTGAGACGGTGATCACGATCGGCAATGCGTTCGGGTATGAGAACACCGTCTCGGTGGGAATCATCAGCTCCCTGCACCGCGACGTGACCCTTTCGGACGAGCAGGTTTACCGCAACCTGATCCAGACCGACGCCAGCATCAACCCCGGCAACTCGGGCGGGCCACTCATCAACGTCAACGGTGAGCTGATCGGCATCAACGTGGCCGTCCGCGCGGGAGCACAGGGGATCGGCTTTGCCCTGCCCATCGACGAGGTGAAGAAGGTGGCGGCCGAGATGCTGAGCACCCGGCGGATCATGTCCACCTGGCACGGACTAGTGGCGGACGATCTGACGCGGGGCGGTCAGCGTTCCGTCGTCATCACCCAGGTTCAACCAGGTAGTCCGGCGGAATCGGCCGGGTTCAAGACTGGCGACGTGCTCGTGCGGGTTGGCGACCTGCCCGTGAGCAGCATGCTCGACCTGGAGCGGGGCCTGCTGGACGCTCGCCCTGGGCGGCCGACCAAGCTCCTGGTCCGGCGCGGCCAAGCGGAGCAATCACTGGGGCTCGAGGTCAAGCCGCTTCCCCGGGGAATGAGCATCGCGGCCTCCACAAACTCGGACGACAACGTCTGGGAGATCCTGGGGCTGAAGACCATAGCCGTCTCATCCGACCGGGTCTCGGCCGTGTCACCCAGGCTGCACGGGGGACTCTACATCGAGGCCGTGCTGCCCGGCAGCCCCGCCGCCCAGGCTGCGGTCCAGAAGGGAGACATCCTCGTGGGAATGGACGTCGGCAAGCATGCCTGGGAGACGATCCGGCCCGACAACATCCTCTACGTCCTGCGCCAGCCGGAAACCGTGCAAACCCAGGGCGCCGTGTTGCTCCTGATCCGCAACAACCGCATTCAACCGCGGCGGATCAGCCTGACGGAATCACCTATCAAGAAGACCGCCAATCCTTGACCACGGACCCAGTAGAACTTCTCCCGCCTCGGCAGGTGGTTCACATTGGGCATTTGCCATCTGTCATTTGCCATCGGCCGCGCCTTTTCGCGGCCAGATCTGGCCGATTTTGGTCTAAGCAAGCCTCAACCCGTGTCCAAACGCGACACGTTGATCGGTTTCTTTTGTGAGCGGGATCAATTGAGCATCGACAACGGTCTGTCCACCCGCTAGCTTGATTGTTTGTAGCGCTTTTCTTGCTGTCCCCTGAGATAGAATCGTCGTTTCGCAAAGAGCGCCCAGGAACCACCAATGGAGCAGCCTAGGCCGAGGAGGGACCGGCAGGTTCTGTTCGAGTCCGAGGACGATGATGACCAGCCCGGGCGCGATGTCATCATCATGTTCGCTGTCTTCTTCGAGGGAGGCCTGGCCCCTTTGTCCTTGCTCCTGGGTTGGTGGTGGGGCCACAACCCGCTCCAGCAATTCTCCTGGAACGCAGGGGACGCCTTGAAGGGAGTGATCGCGGCCTTGCCGATGATCGGCCTGTTCTTGGTTGTGCTCCGCTGGCCGATCGGTCCACTGAGGAAGATCAAGAGCTTCTGCGAAGATGAGTTCGTTCCTCTGCTGGCGGGCAGTTCCTGGTCAGACATGGCGCTGATTGCCATTTCCGCCGGCGTGGGCGAGGAAATGCTCTTCCGTGGAGCAATCCAGACTTCGCTGGGAGCCTGGTTGGGAGATCTCTGGGGACTCTCGCTCGCCGGCCTGCTCTTTGGAATGCTTCATCCCATCTCGATTCCCTACATCGTGGTCACCTTTGGCGTGGGACTGTTCCTGGGGGGCGAGTACGTCTACACTGGTAATCTGCTGGCCGTCATCGTGACGCACGCCCTGTACGACTTCGCCTTGATGGGATATCTGCTCCGGTGTCATTATCACGGCGGGCCGAGCATGTCGATCCCCACGGTTGATCCGGATGCCGACATCGACGATCGAGACAGGTTGTGATGATTTCGCCGGATCAAGCCGCTATGCTGAAGCATGATGGAGAAGCTCACGGCCCCAAGCCCGGCAACGTCACCGGGTCCCGTCCCGAACAACCTGCAACCGAGCGATCCGGCGCCCCCGCCTCGCTCACGAAAGGACGTTGAGATGACTGGTTTCCTTGTTGGAGATTCGAGGCCGAGGCGTCCGCGGATTCGGGCCTGGCTGCAACAGGGGCTTCTCGCTGGCTTCCTCTGCGCCATCGCCGCTGGGCCTGCTGCCTCCGCCGAGTCGCTGCGCTGGAAGCTCAAAGCCGGTGAATCGCTCCGCTACACCATGGTCCAGGAGATCTCTCAGCAAATGAAGCTCCCGGATCGCGACCTGAAACAGACCACGAACTTGACCGTCAACCTGCACTGGTCCGTCAAGAGCGTTGCCAGCGACGGTGTGGCCGAGATGACCCAGACCATCGACCGGGTCCGGTTGAAAGTCGACGCCCCGGACACCTCGTTCGAGTTTGATTCTCAGAACCCCAAGGGTCCCGAGGGACCGATCGCCACCCAGTTGACTCCCCTGCTCAAGGCGCTTGTCGGAGTGGAATTCAACGTCAGGATGAATCCGCGTGGACAGTTCATCGAAGTCAAGGTGCCCCAGAAGCTCGTCGAGTCGCTGCGCCAGGCCGGCCCTCCCGGCGCGGCGGGGGGCATGCTCTCCGAGGAAGGAATCAAGAACCTGATCAGTCAGGTGAGCCTGACCTTCCCCGAGGAAGATCTCGAAAAAGGAAAGTCCTGGAGCTCTCGGTCACGGTTCCCCATTCCCAAGGTCGGCACCCTGGTGATGGACCGAACGTTCACGTACCAGGGGTCCGATCCCAAGGCCGCCGATCTCCGGCAGGTTTCCCTGAAATCCTCGGTCAAGCTGGAGCCGACTGGCGACAGCAATGAGGCCGTGAAAATCACCTCCCACGATGGCAAGGGTGAGTTCACGTTCGATCCTCAGGCCGGTCGCATCCTGTCGACCCGCGTCAACGACCTGCTGCGCATGACGCTCTCGGTGCAGGGACAAGATCTCGAGCAGACGACCGAAACCGTCACGACCATGACCCTGGCCAGGGACGGCCAGCCGAAGTGAGGCGTCCGATCCGTTCGCCGACGCGGCGTGTGAGGCCACGGTCGAAGGCACCGGTCAACGGCCGCTGGCCACTTGCCGCGGTACACCTCGTTCGACGTCCTCTCGAAGCTTCTTGCGATAGCTGTCCAGATAGGCCTCTTCCACTTCGGCGGAGCCGGGATTCTCGGTGAGCACCTCAAGCAACATGCGCCGGTAGAGGCCCACGCGCTCTTTGCCCGCGGCCGAGTTCATGAGATCGCGCGTTGCGTACCGGTCAACCATGAGGTTGTAGAGTCGTTCGTGCCCGCTGCCGTCCCGGATGTACTGGTGTCCGAGAGCCACCAGAGACATCTCGAACCACGGCTGATCGGTCGGTTCCTGGGAATGGCTCTTGAACGCCGCCGAGTCGACCCGCTCCGTGAACGCGGGGGACGTGATCTCACCCAGCGGCTGGCCGGGCTTTTCGTTCCAGTATGCCGCGAGCGAACGGCCCGGAAAGGGCGAATCGGCCGAGAGACCGAGCAGGTCGACCACGGTGGCCGGCAAGTCGCGCAGGGAGACGGCATTTTCAACCACCTTGCCGGCCGGCGCGGTCGGCGAGAGGATGAGCAGCGGAACGCCGACCTCGTCGAGATTCACGCTGTAGCCGTGGCCTGAGACGCCGTGCGCCCCGAAGCCTTCTCCGTGGTCCGAGACGATGATCACATCGGTCTGATCGAGCAACCCCCGGGATTGAAGATCGTTGAGCAAACCATCAACTTGCGCGTCGACGAAGGCGATGCAGGAGTCATAACAACCAAGGGCCATATCGCGGTACCGACTCACGAGCAGGTCCTTGGGCAACCCCACGTAGTCATGGAGAAAGAGGAACTCCCCCGGCGTGACTGGCGCGATGCCAAACCGGCCGACATATTCCAGCGGCGGGACATACGGCTCATGCACGTCGAAGTAATTGAGGAAGGCGAAGAAGGGCCGATCCGGCCGACGTCGATTCAGCCAGCGGAGGAAGGCCCGGTTGATGCTGCTCGCCCCCCGAGACTGGAGGTCGAGCCACTTCTTGAAGTAGTAATCGCCCAGATACAGCACTCTCGTGGCGAGCCAGTGCCCGGGAACAGTGCGCGTCAGGGGCGACCAGGATGTCAGGAGATAGTCATCATAGTGGGCGAACCCCCGGCCCAGACCACTCTCGTAACTGCAACAGTTTGTATTGGCCACGAACCCCGCGGTCTGGTAACCGCGCGACGCCAGGTATTCGGCCAGAGTTGACTTGGGAGTGTCCAGCGTGAGCTTCCACTGGGTGTTGAGCTGACTGGGCCATTGCCCGGTGAGGAAACTGCAATGAGAGGGGTACGTCCAGGGAGCCGGCGCGAGAGCTTGCGTGTAGGCAACCCCCTGCTTCGCCCACTGCCTCAGATGGGGCGTCGTGTCGCGCCGGTATCCATTCAAGCTGACGTTGTAGGCGCAAACCGTGTCCCAGACGATCAGGATCACGTTGCGGGCGGACGATGACGAGGGACTGGGTAAAGCGGCCACCGCGCGAGACTCTCGGACCATTTGCAGGCCTGTCGTGAGCCCGACCAGGACGACGAGCAGGCCGCAAATCGCCGCGAAGCTCCCCAGCACACGCCGGGAGCGAAGTCCAAAAGTGGCGATTTGAGCACTCACCGCCTTGCTGACCGGCACTGCCAGCCCCATCGCCAGAACCAGACTGCATGCGCCATACAAGGGCAAGCGCAAGAGTGCTCCCCAGATGGCAAGCGTGGCGAAGAGCCACGCTGCCGTCCTCAGCGAAACGCGTTTCGGCCTGATCACGCTCGCAAGGGCCACAAACAGCCCCAGCGCGAGTGTGAGCACGGCGTGGCCCAGCGGAACCGTCCAGGGAAAGTCGGCCGCGTTCCGATAATATCCTTCCTCGTTCCAGAAGAGCTTCTTCAGAACGATGAGCCCGTCGTCCAGGAACCCGCCGCACAGGCCGAAGGCGACTGCAAGCAAAAGCAGGGTCAGGGGAGAGACGGACTGGGCGCCCGGCGTGGGCCAGGCTTTGCTCTCAAAGGGCGCTGTCTCGATCACTGCTGTCTCTTCACTCGACTTGTACGACGAGGGGGATGCTCCGCATCAGCCAACTACGCCTGCCGCCGCTTCGCGCAGCGTGCAGACACCCACCACTCCCGAGGACACAACGGGGCACGCACCCCAACCTCATCAACTGAGTGTATAGCAAAGTGTGCGTTTTTTCCCTACATCCTGGCCCGAGATTGTGCCAGACCTCAAACGGAAAGAAGCGACGGTCAGCTCGGCGCTGGATGCATCCGCGCCAGCAACTCTTCCAGTACAACGGGGTCCACGGGCTTGACGATGTGATGGTCAAAACCTACCTCGCGGGAACGACGTCTATCCCCTTCCTGTCCCCAACCTGTCAGGGCCACTAGCACCATGGCCTGGCCTCCCGGCAGGTCCCTGATCTGCCGGGCCGCGTCAAAACCGTTGAGTCTTGGTAAACCAATGTCCATAAGGACGATCTCGGGCCGAAAACTCAACGCGGCCTCGACCGCTTCCACGCCGTCAGCGGCGGTTTGCACCTGGTTGCCCAGCATCCGCAGCATC
This sequence comes from Isosphaeraceae bacterium, assembly GCA_049966735.1. Taxonomy (GTDB): domain Bacteria; phylum Planctomycetota; class Planctomycetia; order Isosphaerales; family Isosphaeraceae; genus Aquisphaera. Next base: position 5,873 of record JBMFUH010000057.1, on the reverse strand, counting down.
GTCGCCAGGCTGTCGATCGAATCCGAGTTGTCGTCAGCCACCAGGATGCGACGATGGCAGGCAGATGAGGTGAGGACACCACTGGCCTTTGAGTCGATCGCCTCGTCAGGCGGGGATACGGGCAAGCGCACCACGAACTCGCTGCCCCGTCCCGGCCCCTCGCTGGACGCGGCAACGCTGCCGCCGTGCATCTCCACCAACCGCTTCACCAGGGTCAGTCCGATTCCCAGGCCGCCATGCCCACGTTCCAGCGAATGATCAACCTGAATGAACATGTTAAATATGCTCTGGATCATGTCCGCCGGTATGCCAACGCCGCTATCCCGCACCCGCGCCACGACGCAGTTCTCGTCGCGCTCGACGAGGAGGGAAATCTCACCGCCCGGGTCGGTGTACTTGGCGGCATTGTTGAGGATATTGAGGAAAACCTGGGCCAGGCGGGTGGGATCGGCCCAGAGCGGAATCGGCCCCATCGGCAGCGATACGGTGAGATGATGTCTCGCCTGGTCGATGAGCGGCCGGCTGGTCTCCAGCGCGCCCGCGAGAACCGTCGCCAGGTCGACGCGCCGCTTCTGGAGCACGATCTTGCCCCGGCTGATCCGGGAAACGTCAAGCAAGTCATCGACCAGGCGAACCATTTGCCTGATCTGACGCTCGATGATCGCCCGGCTTGCTTCGATGGCCGTCAGGTCGTGATCGGCGAGCTTCATGACCTGGATCGAGTTGCGGATCGGAGCCAGCGGATTGCGCAGCTCGTGAGCGAGGGTCGCCAGAAACTCGTCCTTGCGGCGGTCGCTTTCGCGCAGTTCCTCGTTGAGCCGGGCGTTGTCCAGAGCCACCGCCGCGACCTGGGCAAGCTGGTAGAGGATCGACTCATCGTCCCGCGTGAACGGCCCGTCCGTCTTGCCGGCGAGGTGGATGTATCCCAGAAGGCGTCCCCCTCGCCCGCCCAAGGGAGCGCTCAGGCCGCCGACGGGCGGAGCCTCTTGGGCATCGAGACAGACCTCGGCATCCGCGGTGCCGATGATGCGCTGCGCTTCGCCCCGCAGGACATCGGCGACGCTCGCTGGCGAGGTGGCTGAATTGATCGTCAGCGAGGCCTGGGCAATCTGCCGGAGTCGCTCCGAGCGCTCTTGCTCCCGAGCCAGCAGCCGGGCGACCTCTTGCTCGGACCACTTGCGCTCGATGCCGATGGCGATCTGATCGGCCAGAGCCTCCAGAGCCTGCACTGCATGCGGCGGCAGAGCGTGACGCGCGAAGAGCGCGATGACACCGACCACGCGATCGTCCACCAGCAAAGGAAAGCCGGCGAAGGCGACCAGTTTTGCCGTTTGCACCCATGCCTGATCCTGGATCGTCGCGTCGTCAAAGACCCGGTTGGTGAAGTGGGGCCTTCGCTCCCGGGCGATCCGGCCAATCTCACCTGTGCCGACCGGTATCCGCGCGCGCGATCCTCGCGTGCTCGCGGACAGCCCCGCGCTCGCCTTGAGTTCCAGAACATCCGCACCCGGGCTCAGCGTCCAGATGCGGACGAGCGCACAGTTCAGGTGTTCGGCCAGGTGTCGCGCGCAGCATTCCAGTACGCTGGGGAGAGTGTTGACCTGGGTCAAAGCGGTCCCGATCTCGGCGCAGAGCGACAGCAATCGCATTCGATCGGCGAGCTCCTCCTCCGCCTTCCTGCGGGACGTGACGTCCCGGAACACCAGCACGGCGCCGACCGTCTTCCCGCTGGCGTCCTGGATCGCCGCGGCACTGTCGTCGATGGGTCGCTCGGTGCCGTCCCGGGCGATCAGGATCGTGTGGTTTGCCAGCCCCACGATCAGCCCTTCGCGCAGCGCTCGCATGGCGGGGTTCTCGACGGGCAGGCGCGTTTCCTCCTTGACGATCCGGAAAACGGTCTCGAGCGGTTGATCCCGCGCCTCGTCGGCTTGCCACGCGGTCAGATTCTGGGCAACACCATTCAGGAACCGGACCCTTCCCTCGGTGTCGGTGGCAATCACGCCGTCACCGATGCCCGCCAGCGTGATGCGGAACCACTCGCGCTGCTCGTGGAGCACCGCCGCGGCTCGTTCCCGGGCCTGGAGGCTGCGCTGGAGCAGCCAGACGATCGCACCCACGAGTACCACTCCGATCATCGCGGTGAGCAAGCAGGTGGTGATCGCGGTGGCGTAGGAGGCCTTCGATTGCTTCTGCCGATCCCAGAGCAGCGAGCCCTCCTCGTGCCTCATCTGGTTGGCCAGTTCGCGGATGGTATCCATCTGGACCTCACCCGCGTCGTTCTGCATGAACAGCCGCGCCTGTTCCGCGCCTTGCTGCCTGAGTTCGATCCCCTTCTTCAGCCAGGCAAGCCGCAGTGATGACATGTCTGCCAGCTTCTTGATCCGGGCCTGCTGCCGGAGATTGTCGCTGGTTTTCCGTTTCAAGGCGGCCATGTCCTCGTCAAACCGGCGGAGCGCGGCGCGGTAAGGCTGCAGGTACTGCTCGCGGCCGGTGAGGAGGTAACCGCGCTGGCCCGTCTCGGCGTCGAGGAGCGCGTTTTGCACTTCGCCGATCAGGTCGAGCACCTCGTGCGTATGGGCGACCAGGCGGGTGTCCTCGTCCAGCTCGCGCGTGTTCCGGTAATTCAGCCAGGCGACGACGATCAGCAAGGCGATGATCAGCCCCGCCCCGGCCAGCACGATGCGTTCCAGGTTTTTGCCCATGCAAGAATCCAAATATGTTTCACGTGTCCAGTGACCGCACGGATTGTCGCAGCCGGTCATTCCAGGAATGGCGTCTCCGGAGGTCTGTCTCGAACGAAAGATACATACCGCGATTCTATCTCCCCCTGGAAGGCGGGGCGATGGCAGATCGAGGGCCGTTGGTTGGATCGGGGCCATCGAGGGACAATGCCCCATACCGGCGTCTCCTCCCGTCTGGTACAACCGATTGGTGCCCTCAAGCAAAGCGCGGGGGAAAATGTGGAACCATGCACGAGGAGGAGATCGATGATGAGATCTCGTGGGTTCATCGTTCTGGCAAGCAGCTTGTTCGTGGCATCCTGGGCGCACTCGGCAGTCGCTGGCGACACCCCCAGAGTCGGTGAGCGACTGGCTCGCCGCGGCGACGAGATCATGGTCTGCGGCCAGCTCTATCACACCACCGCGCCGGTGGTGCTCTGGACAGATCCTGGTGGATACGACGCCTATCGCCTGGAGCGGAGATTCGCGCCTCCGGATCAGGCGAACAAGCCGTCCAGGAAGAACCAAGGCAAGCCGCTGGAGACCTGCTTCGGCATGCGCCGCGGGGGGCTCTCGCAGAAGGAGATCGAGCGCGTTCGAGGAGGCGGGTGGGACTTGCCCTTGCTGCAAAAGGTCGTCGATCAGTTCGTCATTCACTACGACGTCTGCGGTACCAGCCAGCGGTGCTTCAGGGTGCTCCACGACGAGCGGGGCCTGAGCGTGCATTTCATGCTCGATCTCGACGGCACGATTTACCAGACCCTGGATCTCAAGGAACAGGCCTGGCATGCGACGATTGCCAACGGCCGGTCAATCGGCATCGAAATCGCCAACATGGGGGGCTATCCCGTCTCGGGCCCCAACCCACTGGATCGTTGGTATCGGAAAGGGCCGGAGGGACGAACGGCCATCGTCTTTGCAAATCCCCAGGATCGATCGAGCCTCCACGACCCCCAGGCACTCCTCGCTCCCGCCCGCGATCAGCCCATCGTGGGAACCGTCCAGGGCCAGTTACTCCGCCAGTATGATCTCACCGAGCGCCAGTACGATTCGTTGATCCGGCTGACCGCGACCCTGTGCACCGTCTTTCCCAAGATTCGCTGCGATTATCCGCGCGACGAGTCCGGCGCGCCGCGGACCGCCAAACTTCCCGCCGCCGAGTACCGGGAGTATCATGGCATTCTCGGCCATTATCATGTTCAATCCAACAAGGTTGATCCGGGACCGGCCTTTCAGTGGGACAGGCTCGTCGCGGGGGCTAGGGGGCTGATGACGAAACGCCAGGATTGAGGGCGACATCGCTGCTTTGCCTTGCCGCCGCTTCCTTGAACTCGAGCAAACGCACTAGCCGACGGCCAACCACGCGGGCCCAGAGCGCGGCGCCCCGCGGAGAGAAATGATTGTCGTTGATCTGCCAGTTGTAGAGCGGGCTGTGCGACGGAGATTGCCCCTGCCGCATGGTCTCCACCCCCAGCCGCAAATGCTCGTCGATGAACTCATCAAGCGGGAAGCAGTAGCGCAGGGGGCTGGGCTGGAAGATCTCGCAAACTCGGCCAGGATACAACGCGTCGTGACGTCTGGATTCGACCTGATAGTGGCTCGGTACGGGAACCAAGAGGAGCATCACATTCCTGGCAAAGCACCACTCCTGGATGTTGCCCAGCCAGTATTCGGCCTCGTCAAACCAGTCGCCTTTGCCTGCCAGGACCTCGTCTCCCAGGCCAAAGTCATTGGGGCAGACGCTGACCACCAGAAATTGAGGATGGAACCGGTCGCCGTACTCGAGGAGGGTGTAGTAATACTGCTCGGGAGAGTAGCCGATGTGGCCCGTGTTGAGAATCGACACCGAGGTCTTGCGAGCGTCTCGGAGATACTGCTCCAGATAGACCGTCGGAGTCGCGTCGTCGCCGTTGAACATCGCCTGCATGAAGGAATCGCCGAGGACGATTCCGCGCAGGGAGGCGGAGGGATCAGGCTCCGCTCCACGCAATCCCCAGGAATTCGTGGTCTGGATCGAGCCCTCGTCGACGATGGCCCCGGCCCGGCCGGCCGCCGCGCGATGCCGTGGGGTATCGAGCACCTGAAACATCATGAACGGGCCGCCACGGATGGTAATCTGCCTCAGCCAGACCGAACGAGTTGAGGGACGGAGCCGATATGACCGGCCGTGCTCGTCGCGCTCGAAAATCTGCGGCGAAATCACAAATGCTTCGTCCCCCCGGCCATAACAAACCAGGGCGTGCGCGGGGTCCATGCCGGCCACGCGAAAGAGCTCCTTCGTCTCCTCGGGCGCGCCTCGATAGAAGTTCGCCAAACTGGTCCAGGTGCGCTCGACGCCTCGTTGCCGCCGGAGCCGCCAGTCTGCCTCGATCATCGCTCGATCGGGGTCGAGCCCCCACAGGCGGCGGGTCGCAACGTCTTTCACGATCAGCACGGAACGCGCCAGGTAGTGCCGCGCGGCCCCGGATGCTTCGAGCATGATGAGGATGACGAGCGTCGTGACAGTGAGGATGACCCCCTTGAACAGTCGCTGCCAGCGTCTCGTCCGATCGAGAAATGGCAAAACGAGCTGCCGAACTTGCCTGGACCTACGTGTCCGTTTCAGTCGAAGTCGGCCGTCTGCTGTCATCGCTCGTCACCCCCCCCTCCTCTCTCGCCGAGCAGCTTCCATCCCTCGGCGAGAGCACAAGCCAGGATGAACCTTGAAGTCCTGATCACCTCGATCCAAACTATAGACCGTCGCTCCGGCCTGACAAGATCCCCAGGTCAGCGAGGGAGTCCAGCCGGCACCGGCCAATCGAGCAGTTGATCGCGGCCGGTTTGAGTCCGGCCTCCGCGGCACCGTGATGTGGATGAACGAGAGGGATTTTCGGGTCGATGGCTCACCGTAGGGTCCACCGCGCGAACCGATGGCCGGGGCATTTGGTCCGCACAAGGGACCCCACAAGACTTGATCAGTGTGCAAGCCGACTGTAGACCGCCCTAGAGCGGTTTGCTCATGCGTTACTTACAGCTTTCAAGGGATACCGTTGTGATCATACCTTCTCCCTTGGGGGAGAAGGAAATGGGACCGCGCCCCGTATGCAATTCGCTGGTAAACCGCCCTAGGGCTGAAGGGTCACGGTCGCAACCGAAGTCGAGCCCGATTGCTCC
>JBMFUH010000056.1:0-15266 GCA_049966735.1 Isosphaeraceae bacterium | reverse complement strand
TTGCTGGGCGGGCGGTTGCAAGACATTTTCCGCGAACCTGGCGTCAAAGGCAAGTTGCTTTAGCTCTCTCAGTCCAGACTCCGTCCCTGTCGGTTGCAGGAAAAGGGGTTGCGACGATCGCGAACCCCCCGGCCTTTCCGTGTGCGCTGGAGGTTCGCGTCAGACGATGAGGGGGCCGTCGATGTCGTAGGCCGGGGTCACACCGTGGTGCTCCACCCGGCGCGACGGATCGGCGCCCAGGAAATAGAAACGAACGCTGTCGACGGCCGGATCGATCAGTCCAAGCAGTCGCTCCCGACACTCGACCCAGCGCGCCGGCTCGACTTTCAACTCGAACACCGAGTCCTGCACCCGCTGGCCATAGTCCACGCAGGTCTTGGCCGCGTGCCGCAAGCGGCGCCGGCCCTCGGGGTCCGTCGTCTGGATGTCATAGGTGACAAGCACGTACATTGGCAGTTCCCGATCATGCGGGGCCTCTCAACTTCATAAGAAAAACGCATCAACTCTTCCAAAAAAAGGGCGGGTATGCGTCCAGGTCGCCGCGCAGCCAGCGCGACAGGAGCCGGGCCTGGAGATGAAGCAGCAGGCCCACGGTGGTTTCTTCACCCAGGAACGGGTGAGTCAGGGTGTCCTTCTTGCGTTGCTGCCAAGCCACGAGCACTGTCTTGCGGGTGGCGTCGTCCATCACCACACCTCCGGCCTCCAGAACCTGGAAGCCGTCGGGGGCGATCTGGCGGCGGTTGATCAGCGAGAATGCCAGGCGATCGGCCAGGAAGGGACGGAACTCCTCCATCAGGTCGAGCGCCAGGCTGGGCTTGCCCGGCCGGTCCGCATGCAGGTAGCCGACGTAGGCGTCCAAACCAGACGCCTCGCACGCCGAACGAATGTCGTGCAGGAGAAGCGTGTAGAGGAACGACAGGAGCGCGTTGATGCGGTCGAGCGGTGGTTGACGGGTGCGCCGGGTGAAGGCGAAGCCTTCCGCCGTGGGCGCGGTGGTCTGAAGCGCGTTGAAGGCCTGGAAGTACCTACCGGCCGCCTCACCCTCCAGACCGCGGACCCTGTCGAGGTCGGTGGCTCCGGGCACCTCAACGAGGAGGGCGGCCAGACTCTGAGCCTGTGTGAGCAGGACGTCCTTGCGGGCGGAGTCGGCCGCGGAGGCGTCACGCGCTGCCCGGAGCAGGACGGTGCGCGCATTGGCGACCTTGGCTGCCACGATGTGGCGGCTGAGAGCCAGCGCGACGGCCGGATCGTCCGCCGCGCGGTACTGCTTGCGGCGGAGCAGGACGTTGCCGGTGATGGGGCCGTGAACCGACGCCAGGAAACGGCCATGCAGGCTGAGGAACGAAACGGTCACGCCCTTCTCGGCGCAGGCGGCCAGGCACATGGGGGAGCAGGCGACCCGGCCGAAGCAGACGACGCCGTCGAGCGTGTGCAACGGGAACTGGGCGAGCGTCTTGCCCTCGTTGCGGACCAGCAGGGTGAGGCCGCGGCGGGCGAGGTAAGCGCCCTGGGTGGTCACGAACAGGGTGTTGAGGTGCGTTTTCATGGTTGGGGCGTCTCCTCGGACCGGTCTGGGGCGTCGTCCCGGAGCGACTCGGCGGCCAGAGTCGGCAGTGGGCAGTCGGCAGTGGGCAGAGAAGCGCCGGGAACGTCGTCACGAAGCGACTCCGTGATGGAGCGGCGGACGTAGCGGCTGACGGACCGGCTCTTCTCCGCCAGCTTGGGCAAGCAGAGGTCTTGCATTGAGCAGTTGCGGCACTTCGGGCCGGGCTCGGCCGGGGGCGTCTGACCCGAGAGGATGAGGTCGCGGAGACGGTCGACAGTCTGGCGCGTCTTGGCGCGCAAGGAGTCGTCGAGCTCCACGCGCACCCTGCGCCTGGTCTTGCCGTAGAAGATCTCGCCGGCGGGGATGGGCACGCCGAACATTTCCTCGAGGCAGAGGGCCTGGGCGCAGAGCTGCACGCGGTCGGCGTCGTGCGACTTGGGCCGCCCGCGCTTGTACTCGACGGGCAACGGCGGATCGCCGGGCCGGGTCTGGACGACGTCAGCGACGCCGCAAAGACCCAGCTCGGCGGAGCGGAGGGGAACGGTGCGCGCGATCCGGCCGGCCGGCCTCTTCTCCGAGCGGCCCGAGTGCGCCTTGCGATGCAAAACCCCTCCCTCGGCCGTGAACCGGTTCTCGGCCCACTGCCGTTCGAGGTGGATCAAGGCGCACCGCCGCTCGCAGTAGAGCAGGTGCTGCAACGCCCTGATCGGCAGGAAGTCACGATCGGCGTAAATCATGGCATCAGGTCCAATCGATCCAGCGCTCGACGGTCACGCCGGTGGGAAGGTTCGTCTCGTCGACAGTCAGCTCGTAGTCGGCAGAGGAGCGGGGAGGCCGGGCGTCGCTGCTTGCTTCGCCATTGGAGCCGGGCAGCGGCTGAACTCCAGGCTTCGGCTTGCAGACAACACGGGCGAAGAGCCGGTCGGCGCGGGCGTTGCCCAGCGGGCTCTCGTGTTTGAACGCAATGCAGGCGACGGGCCGCATGTTGGCCCGCGCGGCGGACCTGTCCAGCTCGAACATCTGGTCGAGGGCGCGCTTGAAGAGGGTGAGGTCATCCTCGGAGAACCCCGTGCCGTTCGTCCCGCCCGCGAGGTTGGGGTTGATGTAGCCGTGAACGCGGTACAGGGCGTAGGGGACGGTGAACTTGCGGCCCATCGTGCGGTTGCCGCCCTCCTGTTGCTGAGCTTCTTTCTCCGTGGTCACGGCGCAACGCGTCACGGCGTGCTCCTGGCTGACAATGGGATGAAGCGAGCGCGCCAGGCCGAATTGGACGGGCCCGCGCACCTGGCCGCAGTTGACGTCGGTCGTCATGACGGCCCCAAAGGCGCGGATGTCGAAGAAATTGTTGCACATCCAGCGCGTGAGCTGGCGGTCTTCCTCCGCCTTTTCCTTCCCCTTGGCCTTCCGCTTCTTCGGATCAACCTCGATTTCGAGCGCCTTGTAGGCTCGCTCATGCTGCTGGTTGAGGATGGCCTTCTCCTTGACGTAGATCTCGTACGGGGGTTGCTCGCCGTGTTTGACCCCGACGAAGTTGCGGATCTTGCGCTTGAGGCAGACATCGGTGACGAGGCCCTGGCCGGTTTCCGGATCGAGGCGTGGCAGGTTGCCGGCGTCGGGGTCGCCGTTCGGGTTGCCGTCGGTGATATCAAAGAAGTAGATGATGTCGAAGCGGCTGGTGAGTGCCGGTCGATCGTTCGCTGATTCGCTCATTCCTCGTCTCCCTTGCCGTTCTCGGTGTGTTTGGTGAAGAAGTCCTGGCGCTGGTGGTAGTAGCCGATGTAGAAGAGCCCTTGCTTGTCGAGCGCGAGATGCGCGGGAAAGCGAGTGACGTGCCCGCAGATGTCTCCGATCAATTTCTCGCGGTTGATGCGTAATCCTGTGTTGGTGAGCTTATTGAGGTGGTGCTGATGCAGTCTCAGCAGTCGGGGGAAGACGCTTGCCGGTGTTGCTCCGGCCGCCCCGAAGAAGCGGTCCTTGATGGTGCTGTTGATCTTGGACTCGCTCGCTTCCTCCTGGGTCTTCTCCAGCGCGGCGAACAAGCGCCCAAGCTGATAAGCCTCGTCGGGATGGTCCTTGTTGAGTGCCACAGGCACCTCCTTTTTCAAGTTGCGGATGAGATAGGCCTTCAAGATGGCGGCACGGCGGTGGTTCATTTTGGAATCCGCCCGGATACGGCGCACGACCGCGTTAAGCAGGGCCTCCGGGTAAGGCCACCCGGCAAGCACGGCGCGCGCCACCTCTCCGGCGAGTTGTGGTGCGATGTCCTTGGCCTCGCGGGCGGTCTCGAACAGCAAGCGGCGGATGGTCAGCGGCGGGTCCTCCGGACGGGCTCCCGTCATCTCCAGTTGCGCGACATGTTCGGCCAGACGTTCCACGAACTGCCGCACCGTTCCGGTGAGCCAGTAGCGGACGTTGAGGCGGCTGGCATTGGGTGAGAGACCGAGAATGAAGAAGGGGGCGTCGGGGTCCTTCAAGATGTCGCCGAGACGCCCTTGCGCGGCCGCGGAGAGGAAACTCCGCACGCGTTCGACCGTCGCGGCGTGCTCGGCCGGATCGCTCGGGGCGAACTGGTCGTCGAAGAACAGGCTAAACGACTCTTCGGCATCGGCCGCCTCGATGCGGTCGGACCAGAAGACGACCGTCGCGTCGCCGATGCGTGTTCTGTGCTTGCTCTCGGCCAGCAGACGGTTGAGGGCGGTGGTGTAGCGGAAGGCGTCGCGCTCACCGACCGGGGCGTTGTAGCTCTGAGACTTGCCGTAGCTCTCGAACGCGGCGAGGTTGAAGGAGACGATTGCGGCCCCCATCGTGTTCGCGCCCGAGACTCCGCTGATCAACGGGTGTAGGCGGGCGATCTCGTCTTCCACGCCACTGACCAGCGAGATACCGCGTGGGCCCGATGCCACCTCAGCCGGCGTGGCGACACTCTTCAGCCAGGCGGACCTGACGGGCCCGCTTTGGTGGATGTAACCCAGCCGTCCGCGAAGTTTGAACACGACGTTCTGACCGGCGGCTTCCTCCCAGTTCGGCAGCTTTTCAGCATGGGAAGGGTCCCAGCGCTCCAGGAAGCGGCAGAGCGCTGTGAAACCCTCGTCGTCGGCCAATTCGTCGCGGTGGGCGAGATGGAGCTTGCGGAACTCGTCGAACAGCGCGGCCGCGCGCTCGGGGTTGCCCTTGTTGTCGCGTCCCAGGACGTAGCCTGTATGGTCCCAGCAGAAAAAGGGTTTCGGGCTGCTTCCCGTCCGGCCCCCGCCGTCGGGAACAACCTCAAGCCTGGGAATCGGCTTCCCCTTCTCGTTGCGCTCGCGGATGTCGTCGAGGGAAACGAGCGTGCCGTCCGGCTCCAGCACAACCTGAAAGTGGATTTTCTCGCGGCTGAACCCGTACTCGGCCACTTTTTGTTCGGGGTCGTCCTCAAGCCGGTGGTAGTAGGCGATCAGTGCGGGAAGCAGTCCGGAAGGCGTCTGGGTCATCGCCGCACCTCCTGCGAATCAAAGGGAGGCACGTCGAGGACTCCGTCCCGAAGACTGGCCCGGAAGAACCGTGGCGCCATGTTGTCGGTGAAGTCGATGTCGTGAAGGATGTATCCCAAGTCCCGCTCGCCGCGCAGTTCCAGGCTGACCTCCGGCAACGGTTGGCCCTCATCGAGGAGCACGAAATCGGCAGGGAATTCCCTGCAACCCAGATATGGGCGCTGGAAGCACCGGCCGTCGCGGGCACGGCGGTTGAACTGATCGAGGTGTTTTCCCGGGTTCGGCTCACCCGAGAGGATGTCGAAATGGGCCTCAATGACGTAGGCGACCTCACGCAGGATCGTCGCGGCGCGCTGCTGGCGGTCGTCCTCGATATAGAGGCCCAGGTTGCCCTTGCCAGACTTCATCGCCTTCGCGACCGAGCCACCGGGTACCTTTGACGCCACCTCGTTGCGGCGGAGCGAGGTGAAGCGGATCGGGTTGAGCACGTGAATCCGGTCGATCCGCCAGCGAATCTCCGGCTTCCAGTAGACGGCCTCGACCACGCCACGAGCAGCAGAGGGAGTGATCACATCATAACTCACCCGTTCGACTTTCATCTCCGGGCGGGTAAAACAGGCGAAGTCGCCCCAGACGTGGAGCTTGATTCTCATAGAGAGCCTCCGGAATCGTTTGGTGTCATACTTTTTTGCTCCATTTTCATGCAGAAGGACTCACGATAAGCTTGGAACCAGGGCAGGTCTGTCCGATTGCGTCCGCTCCCTCCCAGTGTCCTCCGCGTAGATTGCACTAGGATGCATGCGGTCCGCGCGGCTGAGCAGACAAGGGGCGGATGCTCTGTTGCGAGTGTAGAACCGGAAAGTTGGCCATTTGGTGTCGAGGCTCTACATGGGGAGACGTTCTTTTGGCCCACCGATTTTGCTCTTCGGGGGCCTCTTGTGGGGCCCCACGAGGCCCCTCTTTCTTGCCCCAATGAACAGGTACCATGCCTCGCTCTTGCTGACTACGCTACCAAGCAGTTCGATCAGGCGGGCATGGAGAATGTCAAAGTCGGAGGTGTACGGGAGTCGATCGATTGAGATTCCAAATTCCAGGATGACCTTGGCTGCGAGACGGAGTCTGTTCATGGGTGTCATTTCGGTTAACCTTTAACTTAAATGAAGATCGTTTGTTCCTCCTGCACGAAATCATAAGGCTGACGCTCCACGAGGTCCAGGGGCTACCTGCGGTACTCGGACTTTTTCCTGCGTCAGTGCGCCGGGGCAGTGCTTGCCGCCTATTGACGAGGGTTTAGAATAAGAGCGTCGCCCCAAATGCGGGGCGTGGATTGAAACATTTAGGTTAATGGGTGTGTTACTGGACCGAGGGCGCATTTCGGTGCGCCCCGGCCCCATACATTGAGATAATTTTTTCATATGATTAGGTTATCGGGCCCAAGGCCCACCTCGTCGAATGAGAGTCCTGTCCGCTTGTCGTAGGACTTGGAGTTTCCCAGGCAGTACCTCCCGTGGAGGTCTAGAAGGACGCCGTTTTCCAGCAGCGTTCGGAGACCACGGTCCCACACTCCCACCACGTAGCGTTGGGCATTGCGGTCGAAGGAGCGGAGCCACTGCGGATCGGGTGGGTCGGGCATCGACGTGAGTTCGGCGATCAGGTCTTCACCACGGCTCCCGTACGGGACGAGAACGGGAGTCTGCGCGTCGTCGATGAGTTGGTAGGCTTCAGCGGCAGTGCGGAACTGCGCGTGGAGAAACGTCTTGCGGTCGGCCTCGAAGCAGTCGAGGATGCTCTGGCCTTCGGCGCCACGGTCCCAGCCGCTGCCGTTCTCGCCACCCTTTTGCCAGTAATGCAGCCGGAAGAATGCCTCAATCGCCCCCGGGGCCAGGAGGTCGGCGAGGTGATCGGGCGCGACCTCGCGGAAGTGGTCGGCGGCGCGGCTGATGAGCGGGACGGTCCGATAGGTCTTGGAGTCGTAGTCGAAGACGACAACGCGACCGAGTTGCGGGTTGCCCGCGTCATCGGTAAGGCGGCCCTCGCGGTTGCAGCGGCCGGCGGCCTGGGCGATCGAGTCGAGCCCGGCCTCGGCGCGGAAGACGGTTGGGAAATCGACGTCCACGCCGGCCTCGATCACCTGCGTCGAGATGACCCGGCAAGGATCGCCCGAGCACAGCCGTTTGCGGATCTTGGCGACGACCTTCGCGCGGTGGGCGGCGCACATCGAGGCGCTGAGGTGCAAGGCATTGGGATCATCCAGCGCGTTGAAGAGGTCGGCGGCGTGACGTTTGGAGTTGACGACACAGAGAACCTGATGCTCGCTCCGAAGGCGCGCCGCGAGTTCCTCGTTCGCGGTCGGCCCGAGCCGTTCAACGGTGGTACGACGCAGCGCGTGGTGAAGACGGACCGGCTCGTCGATGATGGGGCGTACGCCGTCCAGGCCGATGCGGAAGTCGTCTCGCTTCTCGACCGCTGGCTGGGTCGCCGAGCAGAGGACGACGGTTGCCCCGTAGTTGTTGACCAGCTCCTGGAGAACGGCCAGGGTGGGGGCCAGCAGGTTGACCGGCAAGGTCTGGGCCTCATCGAGGATGATCACGCTATTCGCCAGCCGGTGCAGCTTCCGACAGCGCGAGGTCCGGTTGGCGAAGAGCGACTCGAAGAGCTGGACGTTGGTCGTGACGATGAGCGTCGCATCGAAGTTCTCCGCGGCCAGTCGCGTGCGCTCGGTCTGGCGTGCCGGATCGTCGGGCTCGAGATTGCTGTGGTGCTCCAGGAGTTCCTCGCGCAGGTCGTCGAGAGCCTCGCGGAAGACATCAGCGGTCTGCTCGATGATGCTCGTGAAGGGAATGGCGTAGATGACGCGCCGCTTGTCGTGATGCACCGCGTGCGTCAGCCCGAAAGCGAGCGAAGAGAGGGTCTTGCCGCCGCCCGTGGGGACGTGAAGCGAGAAGAAACCGGGATCGAGCCGCGCCTTTTCGCGGCATGCGGCGAGGACATCGCGCCGCTGCCGGTTGACCGGGGTGTCGTCGGCATTCTTTTGCTTCTCGGCGAGGTGTCTGTCCAGGCGATCGAGCAGCTCTTTGCAGGTCGCGCGAGGAGCCTGACGCTGCTCGGCGCGTTCCGGGCTCATGAACGCCTCGGTATCCAGGAAGTCCGCGTCCACGAGACACGAGAAGAGCATTCTCGTGAAGAAGGCCAGCGTGAAGCCGCATTGGCGAGAGCTGGCGCCGGGGGGCAGTTTCAGCTTTCTCGTCGGGGGCAACGGTTTGTCGAGCAGCTCGGCAGGGAGCGAACCCAGTGGTTCAATGAGTTTCTCCAGCCGCTGTCTCAGGCTTGATTGTTCGCCTTCATTATCCGGCAGGCCGGCATGGTGCCCCGCGATGCAGTAAGCCAGGAGCCGGCCAGGCGGACCGCATTTCACCGCATGCTGGGTCCCGGCCGTTGAGTGATCGACCCGGCCCCGGACCTCCGACTCGTGAACGCCGTCGCCTGCCTCCGAACACGCGGCCAGGTAGTCCTGAAACGCCGCGCCCGATTTGCCGACGTCGTGCCACAATCCCTCCAGGTGGCCCCAGCCCTCGGCGCCGAAAGCGGCGGCGAACTTGGCGGCAAGCCGGGCCGTTGCCTCCAGGTGATCAAGCAGAACGTGCCAGTCCTCGCGGGGACGACCCTCTCGCGTGTGCGCGTACAGAACGCTCGACATCGATATCAGCCTCCGTCAAAAGTGATTCACCCAGCGAACCACGCATGACGGCCATACTATCATTGCGTCCACGAAATGCAACCCTGTACACTTCCGGGTTGCTGCGGTTCTTCGCGAGCGAGGCCTTGCCAAGGAACGATTGCTTCGAGATCTCCCGTTACGGCCATGCTGAACGGCAGCCTCGGCTGCTTGAACCGTGATCTCGGCGTCGAGCGACTCGTCCACGGCCTTGGCAGTCCATTGAACTACCTCGATTCCGCTGGTCCGAGCCCGATCCGATTGACAACCCTCATCAGGAGTCTGTGCGATCATGAACAAGAGAGTGTTTCTCAAGCTGGCCGCCATGTTCCTGAGCGGATCTACCGGGGCCCGACTCTTCGGCAGAGCAACCGACGAACGGACATCGACGTCAGTTCCAGGGCCGGGTGGCCCCGGGGGATTGCTCCCCTGGGGCTCCCACAGATCCGCTTCGCAGGGTGGGTCGCCCCACCACCACGCAAGACTCGCTTCTGGTTGCTGGTCCGGCTTTGCCTGGCGGGATTCCAACCCGCAGGATTTCAGCGAAAAGTTTCAAAGTTCGACTCTTTTCCTCCTTTCCAGAGCTTTACCTGACGCAAGGACATTGCGATTCACGGACGGAGGTTGGGCAATCTTGATAAGTATTGGGGTGCCGTTCCTTCCCTTCTGTGGAGATCGGGTGCCGGCCGGCAAGGCATGGGGCTTTCTCCAGGTTGCCCGGCGAGCGACGGTGAATAGCAATGTCCGTATTGTGCCACCTGGCTCGACGCGAATGACGTGATTGACCCGCAAAGGCATAAGTTACGGGAGTTGCTGGGAAGCCCGAAAACGGCGGATAGGCCGACCGCTGAAGGTGTTTGGGGCCGAACCGCGATTACGAGTACGAGGACAATTGTTACGATTACGAGTACGATTACGAGTACGATTACGCTTACGATTACGAGGACGAGTACGATTACGAGTACGATTACGAGTACGAGGAATGCAGTAACGTACCTGGTTCGCTCCTCCCGCGATCCGGGGTCGAATGGCGCGGGGGGCAGACGGTCGTGGACCACATTCGGCTGTTTCCACGCCGCGCGGTGGCCGCGAAACTGGCCGGATCAACGTCTGCCGCTGGCGGGTTATTCTTTCACGCGGGCCAGACTACCGTGCGAGATGAAGGATTGCATCACCCTCGAAGGGCGGTTCCACAGTCCGCCTGGCGCGACCGGTGATCGGCATCCCCGGAATCAAGCGTCCATTGGCGGGGTTGATCCACTCGGCGCGGAATGGGCCTGGGGCCGTGCGGAGATCGAGCTGGAGGTCTTTCCCCCTGGGCAGGTTCACGAGATACTCCGTTCCCGGATTGGCCAGGCACCATCGCGACGAGGCCAATTCGGGGTGAGGAACCATGTTTGCCAGGTCGATTCTCGAGGCCCAGTGGCGCGTCTGACCGAGCGCCTGGCGCAGCGGTTCCCAGTACGGGTCCGGCCTCGCCTCCCTGGGATCGTTCCGGCCCGGGTCGTGGTCGTGGTCAGGGTCCAGGTACGGATCCATGAACAGGCACTGGTTCCCGCTCAGGAAATTCTTCCAGACCCAGGCCCGCTGCGCCGCGATGCCGTCAGCCTTCAACTGGATCCAGAAATACGAGTGGTCTGTGTCGTTGATCACCACCTTGCGGCCGTCGGACACGGGAAATCGCTCGGCCGGCGAGATCCAGTCCGCGGGACTCTCGGCGAGAGAGGCTCCATCCGGCCACTGCGCGGTCATTCCCACCGGATGCTGCCACGGCCGCGCGGCCTCGACACGCTTGATGAATCGGATCATGTGGTACTGCCAATCGGTGTCAGCCAGACTGCCCCGATCTTCGTTGCTGATCTCATAGAGCACGTTGTTCAGCTCGTTCACGGTGTCGATGACCTTGCGGACGTAGGCTTCCTGAAGATCGGTCACGGCGCGGTTGGCGAGGGTATGTAGCAGCCGCCCCCCGCCATCGATCCCGTTGACGTTGTTGCCGGGATGGAACGGATGTCCTCGCCAGGGATCTCCACCCACATTTCCTTTCCCCTCGATGCTGAACCCCTGGAAGAGCATGACGGCCACGTAGACACCCTGGTCGCGCGCCTCGGCCACTCGATTTCGCAAGCGGTCGAAGTAGACCTGGTTGAAGCGCCTGAGATCGAACCAGGGCTTGCCGTCGGCCCCGAGTCCGGGCCCGGGACGATCGTAGGGCATCGGTTGATAGGTGATGGTGCTCTGGCTGGCGTTTCGATTCACCGGACTCTCCCAGGTCCAGAGACGAATGAAGTTATGATTATTTGAGATCAGGAATTTCAGGTAATCCGCGAAGTTCATCGGCGCGGGCGATCGCTTCGATGCATAGGTATAGTCTTGCAGGTTTCCCCACGTGTGCGACCCGGTCAGAAAGACCAGCTTGCCACCCCGATCGGCAAAGTAGCGAGGATTCTTCGGGTGGACGCGCAGAGGCCCCCGCGTGGCGTTTCGGGGCTCGTGAGCCCGCGTCTGGGCAGCGACTTCACCCGCCTCCAAGGGATGCACCAGGAACGCTGACGCAATCATGACGGCGCCCAGAATCGACGCATGAACTTGCATGTGATTGCGCCTTGCGCGTGTGGTCAAGCGGAGCAAACCGGTGCCAGGAGCCATCGTCATCCTCTTCTGAAGAGAGAGTTTGTCCATCACGGCTGTTTGATTCTCGTCAAGCACGAGAGGTTTGATGGTTGCGGCCTTGGTGTCTCTTTTCCCGACACGATGGTCTGAGATTGCCTGTTTTGCTCTTTTTCCATAGGATGATGCCCTCACGTCGCGCCGCCGGATCGGGCGGGTTCTCGCCTGATTGCCGCGGCCTCTCGGCAAGAATGGACGAACGACAGGGAGGTCGTCGTGCATCATTTTCACAAGGGCCGGGTTCCTTCTTCAGCATGCGCCAGGAAGACATTGCTCTTGCTGGCGGTGAGTCTGGCTGGCTGTGCCGCGATGACCCAGGATGTTCACCAGTACTATCGCCAGATGGCCACGAATTTCAAGGAGGCCGAAGAGAAGGCAAAGGTGCGAATCGCGACTCGCCAGCGCGAGGCCAGCATGCTGCTCAAGGGGGGTGAGGTTCACCAGTACAAGAGAGCGATACGCGAGGTCAACCGGCTGAAGAACTGGCAAGAACACTGCGACCGAGAGCGTGAACGTTTCGAGAAGGCCGCGGAAAAACTGGAGCCCGCCGGACAGGAGCAAGGCGTTCAAGCCCAGAGAGATCAAACAGCATCCTCAGCCGGGTAAGGGGGATCAACGCCAGCCCTTGTCAGCAGCCTGTGTTGCGAAGAATCAACGCGCAAGGGAACCGGCGTCACAACCGGAATTCTCGAACTAGGGTTTCGATGGGCAGGCAAAACACTTCGACCACTCCGCTGCACAGACGTCGTCCCGAGTCACCTCGACCCAGAGGCGAAAGGGCCACTGAGGAATAAGTTCCATGTATGAGATCCTGTACAACCACGGCATGCTTGATTACCACTACTGGACCGGGATCGCCGCCGCGCTGTTCGTGATCACGGTCTTGCGCGACATGATCCAGGATCGCTCCTGGGCGGGCGGGCGGTGAAGTCAGTGAGTTCCTGCTGTAGATGACCAGGAACCACATGGACTCTCAATGCTTTTGCCAAGCTCGCACATCTGCAAGCAAGCGATAATTCTCGCGGTCCCCGTGCCATGTTTGAATGTATTGATTCTCTACTCCAGCCGGCGTGAGGGTGATCCCTCCCTCCGAACCAACTGTCATCCCGCGCTTGACGCTTGAACTTCCGCGTTCCCGGTGCCGCCATTCCGGGCAGTGGCCAATCGCTCCGGTCGATGGAACGCCGGGGCAGGCGCGAACCTCGCTGAATGCTCCAGGGTCAATGCGGAAGGCAATCTCTTTCGACCGTAACCAACTAGCGGTCCAAGGGGTTAGCGGCGGGAGGCAAACAACCCGCTTGTCGTTGGGAAATGTGCTCCATACTATTGATACAGTAAGAGTTCGTGGCGGGCGCGATGATCGCCGTGGCGCACGGGTTCTGCGGTGGCTTCGAGAGAGCAATCGATCGATCTTGCCGGCGCGCCTGGGGACATGCCGCGGAGGAAAGTCCGGACTCCACAGGGTGCGGTGGTGGGTAACGCCCACCGTTGGAGCCACGGCAACGTGGCTCCGATAGGGAAAGTGCCACAGAAAAGAAACCGCCTCCGATCCGACGGCTTTGCGGTCGAGTTGGAGGTAAGGGTGAAACGGCGAGGTAAGAGCTCACCAGCAGGTCGGGTGACCGGCCTGGCTTGGCAAACCCCACCGGGAGCAAGACCAAATAGGGAAGCAACGCGAACCGGCGGCCGGGGCCGTTGAAGTCGGGAAACCACCTCTCCCCCCTGCTCTGCCACCGTGTACGGGTCGGCCCGATCCGTCAAGGACTTCCGGGTAGGTCGCTTGAGGCGCCGGGAAACCGGAGCCCCAGAGAAATGATCATCCAGGCTTCCTGATCCGGGCGGCAATTTTGCCCGGGGGAAGCCTCGACAGAATCCGGCTTAGGCTGCCCGCCACGAGCCTTGCTGTCACGTCCCCCTGCAATTGCGGATCGATCAGAAGGCACTGCCGGCCACGATCCGCACGTTGGCGTACGAGCTGAATTCGGCGGTGCGAATGATTCCCTTGCAGTCGAGAGCTTGTTCCTTGAACTCGTGGAACGGCAGCTCGTCCACGTCGATGTCACCGACGATCTTGAGGATCTCCTGGAAAAGCCGTGGGCTGTAGTCCTTGATTTCAACAGGAACCGCGATCGACTCGATCACGAGTTCATCGGCCACGGCGCGGAGTACGTCCAGCAGGCGGGGTATCCCTTGCGTCAACGTGAGATCGATCACGGGGCCATCCATGGGTAGGGGAAAGGCGGCGTCGACGATCAAGAGCCTGTCGGTGTGTCCCAGCTCGGCCAGAAGTGAGCAAATTGCCGGATTGAGAATACCGCCCTTTTTCATCACACCCACTCCTTCCGAAGCGATAGCACGGCCCGCCATGGAAGACGGAACCGTCTGTGTAGGCACCGAGCAAAAACAGTCAACCAGGTGCGTTCATGACGAGCCCCCGGGACGCGCATGCGAAAACATGGGTTTCAGGACCCTCCCTATTCAAAGTATAACGGCTGCCTGGGCTCCGCTCTACCCAGGATCGCGACACGGATGCGTAAGGTCGATTCCGCGATCAACCCGCACTGCGGCGGGGCGGGCCGAATTGCGGGCCCTCCACGACAACGAAAAGCTTGCAGCAGGATTCCCCAGGGGGAACGATCACGATGGATCAAGGTGGGCTAAAAGGGCAGGTGAAAGGATCGGTTCTCGTCTCTTGGCCGACGATCTTGATTCTCCTTTGCTCTGGTTTCTCCTGCGGAGAAGGCGGCCCGCCCCGGGCCCTGGTCGGGGTCACTTCCAACCGGGACGGGAAAGTCGCCGCCCGACCGAGCTCGGCGCGTCACGAGCGAGAACTCAAGGAGGCTCGCACGTCGCTCGTGATGTCGATCGCGGATCCCCGGATCGAGCCGCTCCTCCGGGCCGCCAGCCGCTGGCGCGAGTCCTGCGGGCCAGACCGCGTCGTCATCGACCAGGTTTACCTGGTGGCCGACCTGTCAGGGTTTTTCGAAGCGGTCGCTGCCTGGAACGAACACAGCTTCTTTCCCATCTTGTTCGACGATCCTGCCTGGAGCTTGCCCTTTCTCAGGGCCTTTCGCCCGTCACGGGTGGTGCGCGTCGCAGCCAGCCGCGGAATGGGCGACGGACGGAATCCGCCAGATCGAGCCTTTTCTCCGCCGGACTCTCGGGCCGGGGCACGCGGCCTCTGGCTGGCTGCCGAGCGCGCGGTGGCACGAGCCTGGACTGGAGACGATACAGCCGAACCCGATCTCCCCGCGGCGGGAGCCGTGCCGCGACACCTTGGCCCGACTCCTCCCGGACTGGTGTTCAGCAACCCCGAAAGCCCCATGCTCGCTGGCGCCGTGGCACTGGCTGCCGGCCGGTTTCAGCCTCTGGTCCGCCTGGATCCCGCCTCGGCGGCGCCAGGCCTGATCGCCTGGGATCATCGTCCTCAAATCAAGACGTTTCACGATGTTCTCTCGCTCAGCGATGCCCGCCGCCTGGCCCGGTTGGTTGAAGCCAAGGCCAGGGCAGTCGCCAGCCCAATCGGCGGCCTGGGCGACCAGTGCGATTTCCTGACCCTGGCGGTTGACTGGCCCTATCGCTATCGAAACGACGCGGAGCCAGGGGTTCTACGGGGAGAACACGCGCTGGACGACCTCATTGGCCGTGTCCTCCAGGGCGACGAAGGAGGGCTGGCCTCGGCACGCACCCGCTGGGCGTTCACCGGCCGACTGCTGGGTAACCCCGCCGCCAGCGTCTACCGCGCCATGTGTTCGCTCTTCCTCGACCCTGGCGACTCCCTGCTCTGGGATACCTACACCGGCAGCGGCATCTGGTCGGCCTATGGCATGACCGACGCCGCGCACGTGCTGGGGCGACTCTGGCC
>JBMFUH010000055.1:7625-15278 GCA_049966735.1 Isosphaeraceae bacterium | reverse complement strand
GCCGCGGCCGAGACATCCGCCGCAACGCCCTTGGCCTGGCACGTTTACGAGTCGGCCAACTTCCGGGTTTATCACGTGGATGCGGAGATCGCCCTCAAAGCGTCGCGGGCTGCCGAGGCCGTCCGGTCCAAACAGGCGAAGCGGTGGGGATCAGTGGCCACACGTAGCACGTGGTCGCCCAAGTGCGAGATTTACCTCTACCCCAAGCCGAAAGACTTCGCCCAGATGACCGGCCAGCCGGAAACCTCGCCCGGCTTTTCCACGATGGGCGTCAACGGCAACCGGGTCATCGCCCGACGCGTCAACCTCCGCGCCGATCATCCGCAATTGCTCACGGCGATCTTGCCCCATGAGGTAACACATGTCGTCCTGGCCGACCTGTTCACCGAGAAACAGATTCCGCGCTGGGCCGACGAGGGCATGGCCGTGCTGGCCGAACCGGTCTCGGAACAACTCAGCCGCGCCGGAGATCTGGCCGCACCGCTCGAGCAGAACGGCCTCTTCCGTCTCAGTGAGCTGATGGCGATCGATTACCCGAACGCCGAATCATGGTCGCTCTACTACGCTCAGAGCGTCTCGCTCACACAATTCCTGGTGGGACTGGCCAGCCCCGAACAGTTTGTCGCCTTCGTCAAGATGGCTCAGCGCCAGGGTGTCGAGCAAGCGCTCCGCGATGTTTACCAGATCGAGGGTTTCCCCGACCTGGAAACGCGCTGGCGGAACTACGCCCGCCGCCAGATCGCCACCATCACCGCATCGAAGGGGAGCTCAGCCGGAACCGCGGAGGGAACAAGGCGGGAATAGGAGACTTTTACGTCCGCAAACTCGCCAAGCAGTGCTGAGTCAACCAGCGGTCGATCGCCTCATCGATCGTCGCCGGGCTGGCGCTCAAGCGAGCTTCGGCGATCAGTTCGGAACCGGCACCGACTTCAACCCACCACGATGGCGCGCCGGGGCCTGTCCCAAGCCGGTCGATCGCTCGTCCCGCAAGCAGCAGGCACAGGTGGTCCGCATCGCGCCCGGCTGCATCAGTCGAGACGATCACCGGCCGCCACGATCCCTTGCGGTCGCGAAAGAGCAGGTCGAATCGGCCGCGGATCACGGTCGCGGCGGTGCCGTCGGCTGGCCAGGGCAAGATCCAGCGCAAGCCGTGCTCGATCGCTCTTCGTCCGCGGGAGGCGTCGCGCAGCTCGTGGAAAAGAGGCGATTCCCGCCACGTTTCCAGGCGACGAACCGCGTCGCGCTGGATCGAGGAACTGGCCGCGGGAACCTGCCGCGACGCCAACCGCGCGCAGACCTCGGCCAGCGGCTCACCCAGGAGCAAGCCCTTGTCGGCGAGCAGAGCCCGGATCAAGCGGCCGATACGCTCCTGGCGAGACGGCGTTGGCGGATCGGGATCGAGGTCGATCAGCCCGGGCGGGGATGAAGATCGAAGCGCGGGTTGGGGCTCACAAACCCGCGCCGAGGTGATCGCCTGCTCGATCTGCTCCAGCCGCCGTCGCGGAGACCGTCGGCGCTGTCGTTCCGGCTCGGTCGGCGCGGCCAGAATCACGTTCACCCTGGGGGCTGGCCAGTCCCCGGGCAGTCGAGCCAGGCAGCCGCCCGAGCGCCAGTCAAACCGCTCCAGGAGAAGCTGCATGGCCGGGGAATACGCGCGGGGATTTCCCGGATTCTGGCTGCAACACGAGCCCAACGACGAAAGGTAGACGGCGGCTGGATCGCTCCCGTCGGGCTCGACCTCGAGGCCGGCCGAGAGCACGAGGTGATCGCGGGCCCTGGTGGTCGCGACGTAGAAGAGCCGGAGGGCCTCCTTGCGATCTTCCTCGGCTTCGATGGCCCCGAAGGCAAGCCAGCCCTGACTGTCTCCCGAAGCCGGCTCGGCGTCGTTCTCGCCTGGCAGCGCGGGGGTTCGAGGCGGTCGGACCGCGAGCCCCAGCTCAGGATGCAGGCCGACGAGCGATCGAGGCGGGTTGGAGTTTCGATTCAGGTCGGGAACGACCACGATTGGAAACTCCAATCCCTTGGCCTGGTGAATCGACATGAGCCGGATGGCGGGGCTCTCCTCGCCGGTCGTGGCGGCCTGCTCCTCGCGCGGGGGACGATCGAGATCGGCACGCAGCCGGGCCACGAGATCGGCCAGCGTGAAGCCCTGCTGACGATCGAAGTCGCGCGCCAGCCGCACGAGCTTCCGCGTGTTGGCCAGCTTGCGTGGCCCCAGGAACTCGCAGACCAGGGCCGCCTCGAAGCCGGACTCGTCGAGAATGGTGGCGACCAGAGTGGCCAGCGGAACGCGATCCTTGAGGTCGCGCCAGCGGCTGAGCAAGTTCGCCGCGCGCGTTGCCAGGCCGCGGTCGCGATCGGTCAGCTCGGCAATCTCCCCGGCGCGGAGGATTCCCTCGGCCAATCCTCCCTCGAACCTGCTCGCCAGCCAGAAGAGGCCCGCGTCGCTCAGGCTGAAGAACGGACCGCGCAGCGCCGCGGCGATCGACACCTCATCGAACGGATCTTCCACGGCCGAGAGCACGTTCACGATGTCGCGCACTTCTTGCTGGGCATAGAAGGCCGATCCGCCCACGGTGTGGTAGTCGAGATCAACATCGGCCAGCGCGGTCTCGTAGTACCACACGTCGGTCATGGCGCGAAACAAGAAAGCCACGTCGCCGGCCACTGCCCTCCGGGGCTGGCGAGACTTACGGTCGACGATCGTCCAGTCTGCGTCCAGCCGCTCGCGAATCCAGCGGGCCAGGCCGCGAGCCTCGTTGGTCCTGCGCTCATCGACCGTGAGCCTCCGCGGCTTCCCGGTCTCGTCCTCCTCCGGTGAGGGAAGTGCCCAGAGAAACGTCACGGCCGGTGAGCCGGAATGATCGCTCCGCCGGGCGATCAGCCGAGGCCCCTCACCGGCCTTTGGTCCGGGCCGATCTCCCGGAAAGCATTCGGCGAAGAGGGCGTTGACGAAGTCGATCACGCCGGGAACGCTGCGGAAGTTCTCGGTCAGGTTGAGCCGGCCCGGCTCCGGAAACTCACCGCGCCAGCGGTCGAAGATGGCCGGCTCCGCGCCCCGGAAGCGATAGATCGACTGCTTGGTGTCTCCCACCACGAACATCCGACTGTGGAAGAAACTGCTGTCTCCCAGCCGCCTGAGAATCTCGCTTTGAACCCGGTCGGTGTCCTGGAACTCGTCGACCAGGACGAACTCGATGGCGTCACGCAGGGCCAGCGTGCGCTCCTCCAGCTCCGGCTCAGCGGTCAGAAGGTCGCGCGTCTTCACCAGCAGATCGTCAAAATCGAGGCTGCCGCGGCGATTCTTGACCCTTTCATATTCCGCGCGGGCCCGCGCGGCCAGCCGGATGAGCCGCAGGCTCGTCTCGGCAGATTCCAGCGTCAGAGCCTGGTTGATCACCACCTTCTTAATCGCATCATCAATTCTCTTACGCAAAGACTCGAACACGCCCTTGACGGCTTCCTTGACCTCCGGAGCCGGCCAGATGCCCTTCGCTCCCAGATCATTCACGCGGGCCAGCCGACGGATTTCCGCGAGATCCGCGTCAGAACACGTCGCCCGTTCGAGGTCGGGAAGCCGCTCGAGCAACTCGGCGCGCCGCGTCTGGAGCTTCGGGTGGGCGGCGTCCAGCTCCAGGAGGAGATCGCGGCAACATCGCGCAATGGGCGCGAGACCGCGGAGCACGGCGGGCCTCCCTTGCTCTTCCCAGACCTGAGTCCAGCGATCGACGAGGTCCCGGGACTCGAGCTGGCCCCACGTGTCGAGATCTCCGGCGGTCCGGGTCGCCAGCAACGTCAAGAGCGCCTCGCGAATCGGGCGGAGGCCGTAGTCGGTGGCCGGCAGGGTGAGATCGGGCTCGAGCCTGGCGAGCAGTTGGCGAATCGTCGTCCGGACCGCCTGATCGCGGAGCGAGGACGCGACCGCCTCGTCCACGATCACAAACTCGGGATCGATGCCCAATTCGATGGCGTGGGAGCGCAGCAGGCCGCCGGCGAACTCGTGGAAGGTGCCGATCGGCGCCGCTTCCAGGGCGCGCAGGACGGATCGCCAGCGAGTGTTGTCTGCTCCGCCGGCAAGTCGCTCGCGACACCGCGATCGAATCCGTTCTCGCAGCTCGCGGGCCGCCTTGTCGGTGAAGGTCAGGGCCACCAGCTCACGGAGAGCCCGGCCGTCGGGCCCGTCGATCTCGGCGAGGAACCGCTCGGTCAGCACTGTCGTCTTGCCGCAGCCCGCGCCGGCGCCCAAGGCCACGCTCTTACCCTTGACGGCGAGGGCGTCACTCTGCTCGACGGTCAGCGACCCGCTCCCCTGGGCCTTCGTCGTCATGATTCCTCCTCGATCGGAGCCGATTTCGCCCCCGCGGACGCCTTCCGTCCCCGCCGCGACTGCACGCTCAACTCCGGCAGACCGCGCTCGAGATTCTTCTCGGCGCGGCGGACCTGGCCGATCTGGCAAACGTTCCGGTACTCGCAGTAGCTCTCGCAATTCATGGTCCGCGACTGGACCACGAAGACGCCCCGGCGCAGGTCGTCAACCAGGGCCAGCACATGCTCGATCAAAGCCTTCTGGTCGTCGTCCCACGAGGCGAAGGAGATCGATTTGTACCCGTCTTTCTTCAGGCTCCAGTAGCCAAGGTCGGCGAGCATGGCCGATCCCTCCTGAAAGAGCAATTGCTCGACCGCCATGGCGTAGAGCGGAAGCTGGAGCATCTCGCCGTGCTTCACGTCCGTCGTGCTGGGCGCTGCACCGCTCTTGTAATCGATCACGCGGAACCGAGGTCCCTCGGGCGTGTCGGCCACGTCGATGCGATCGATCCGCCCGCGGAGCCGGATCGTTCGCTCTCCCTGGCCAATCACCAGAACCGGATGCTCCGCCCCATCCGACCCGAAGTCCAGCTCCAGTTTGTAAGGTCTGAACTTGACTCCACCCTCCTCGTGGTATGCTTTGCGCTGCTCCAGGTACTGGTAGATGGTGCGGATCAGACGTTCCCGCTCGATTTCCCAGAGTCCCTGGTCCAGCTCGGTGGGCTGGGCCATCTCCTGGTTGCGCACCCGCTCGACCAGGACCCGGGCGATCTGCTCCGGGTCTCGCCCGTCTTCGGGTCGCAGGAGCAGAGTTTCAAAGTTTTCGAGAATGTCGTGGAGCTGGCTGCCCCGCTCGGTGAGGTCTTCATCCAGCTCGTCCTTCTCCTCGACCGGCTGGAGATCGAGCACGTACTTGCAGAAAAACTGGAACGGGCAGCCGATGTAGGTTTCGAGCTGGCTGGGGCTAAAGGGATAGTCGGGCCCGAACTTCCGCTCCAGCTCCCGACTGGCCGCGCGATCGCTGAGCATGCCCTCGAACTCGCTGAACTCCGTTCCGCGCATCCGCCTTTCTTGGACGTACAGGGCCGCCGCGGTGCCGTCCAGAATCGAGCGGTGCGCGGGGTCCCGGGCCAGCCGGACAAGCTCGCCGGTCTCTCCTTGGGAGCTGGCCAGTGCCAAGGCGCGAATCCGCCGGTCGGCCGCCGAACCGGCCAGCTCCGGCTGGTCGAGGAGGGCCGGATCGAGCCGGGGAAGCGAAACATGGAGCGCCGCCCTGGCCTCGGGCGAGATCAAGGCCAGCAGGTCGTCCAGGAACCCCGCGCGGAGCAACTCCTGCCCCTTCAAGTCGGTTGACGGATAGGCCAGCACGACGTGCGAGTCGGCCGAACCCAGGACCTTGAGGAACCGGAGCATCTCGTCGGCGAAACGCTTCCGGGAAGGCTCATCCGGCTCGTCGAGAGGGCCGAGCGCCAGCAGCGGCTCGACTGCCTCACGAGCCGGAAACGTCCCTTCGGCAAGGTCGGCGAGAATCACAACCCCGGCACGCGCCCCTTCCACCTGATCGACCGTCGCCAGCCGGATCGCGCCGGGAGCCGCGGAAGGCGCGATCTCAATCTCCCCGAGGATCGTCTCCACCTCGCCCGTGAAGGCCGCCCAGCTCCAGGGTTCGCGATCTCGATCCAGGCGTTCGAGCATGTCGGTTTGGTCGTCGAGGGCGTCCCAGAGAGCCTCCAGCGCGGGCGGCTCGCCACGATCCAGGCCCAGTTCCAATGCAAGTCGGCGCAGCTCGGAGACCTGGCCCGACCAGGGACGAGACTGATCGAGAGAACTGAGCGCCTGGATGAGACGCCCGGCGATGTCCCTGGCCGCCGCGACGATTTGCGGCTTCACCCGTGACTGGCCTGGCGGGCTCTCCAGTCGATCGAGCCCGGCGAGCAACTGGGCAGAGCCTCGAAAGACCGATGTCGACTTGATGGCTGACGCGGCCCTCGCCAGACTGATGCGGTCGACGGCTGGCCAGTCCGGCTGAAACTGTCCGTGCCGAAGCAAACTGATGATTAGCTCGGTCTCCCAGTCCTCCAGCGGAATCGAGGCCGCCAGCTTGAGTGCGGCGGCTGCCGGCTCGCCCCGGAGCGGACGGGGAAGCTCGGCATGCGCCGGGATGTCCCAGGCTCGCAGCATCTCGAGCGTCAGCTCGGCCTCATCGCTCCAGTGCCGAGTGACGATCAAGATCTCCTCCGGCGCGACGCCCCGGCCGAGCCGGTCGCGGACCTCGCGGGCCAGGATGCGGGCAACTCCATCGCCCTGAGGCGCGCCGCGCACGGAGAGCCCAGCGGCTTCCGTGATGGCCGCCGGGGCCGGAGTGGGATTGCGGAAAAGCAATCGTTCGGTCTGACGCAAACCCTCGGGCCGGCTCGCCGCGGGCTCCAGCCGCGTCTCCACCAGCCCCTTTTCCACCAGGCTTGCCCGGATCGACTCCGTGGTCAGATAAACCTCCGCCAGAGCGGGATCGGGATCATGACAGAGGGCGACGTGCACGGCTCGCTCGGTCTTGAGTGCCCGCTCGAGGATTCTCCAGTGCGGCGGTCGCGGGTGCCCGAAATCCAGGAAGACCACGGGCCCGGAGTCACCGGAGGGCGCCCAGAAGCGCGGGCTCTTCGCCAGCCGCTTCGAGGCCCAGACCATCATCCCCGCCTCGTCGTCCGCCCCAAGCTGCTCGAGGATTGCCCGGTAGAGTTCAAAGACGGCCTCCTCCGCGAGCTCGACCGGGTTTCCGGCGTCTCGGCCGCGATCGCGGTCGCGCCTGGGCTTGCGTTCGGCGAGCGTCCAGAACTGGAACCGCCGGGCAAGCCGCCGCTGGTATCCCGCCAGGCCGATCACCCGCTCGATCGCGGTGCAACGCCCCTGCTTCCGCGCCTGGTTGATCGCCTCGTCAAAGACCGCTCGGGCCGCGGTCCGCGAGAGCCAGACCGGTCCGTCCTCGGCTTCGCGGCGAACCATCCGCCAGAGATCGCCCCAGCAGAAGACCTCCGAGGCTGGACCACGATGTGGAGAGCGAAGGGTCAATTCCCGGGTAACCTGGTCGCGCGCCAGCGGCGTGGGCGTGATCCAGAGTCCCGCCGGCTGGGAGCCCAACTCGGCCAGCAGGCAGTTCCGCACCGCGGCGCCCGGCGGTCCGGTCCAGAGCCTTCGCGGGATGAGCGTCATTCGATCCTCCCGACATGGTCGACAGGGTCAGTACCACGGTGCCCAGCACGAACAGGTATACAGAAAAATACCACAACTGTCCGGAACGAACAACCCGGATGAGCCAGATGATGGCGAAGTAGCCGACGATGCCGGCGACCA
>JBMFUH010000055.1:0-7525 GCA_049966735.1 Isosphaeraceae bacterium | reverse complement strand
CGAACAACCCGGATGAGCCAGATGATGGCGAAGTAGCCGACGATGCCGGCGACCACGGTGGCCGCCACGGTCTGGCTGATCCGGTCGGGAGTGAGGCCCAGCGCGTGGTGGTCCTTGACCACATCTTTGAGCTCGAAGACGACCGCGCCGCAGATGGCAGGAACCGCGATTAACAGGCTGAAGCCAACCGACCAGGTTCGGGAAAACCCCAGGGCGAGCGCCGACGCGATCGTCAGACCGCTGCGGCTTACTCCCGGCAAAGGCGCGAACATCTGTGCGATGCCGATCAGGAGCGCGTCAAGCCACGAGGTCTGGGCCAGCCCTTTTGCCCCTTCAGTGCCCTTTAGCCTGCGGCTCACCAACAAGAGCACCAGACCCGTGATCAGGAAGCCGACTCCGGCCGCCTGGCTGCTCTGGAACATGTGCTCGAGTCGCTTCTTGAAAAAGAGAGCGAAGGGAACCAGGGGCGAGGTTGCAACCATCGCCAGCACGGCGGCCCGGAGGATGGACGCACGGTCGTATCCGGGACGAACAGACCCGTCGCCTCGCAAAAGACCTCGCGCTCCCTCCACGATCACGGAGCGGAAGGAGAAGAGTATCGCCGCGAGCGTCCCCGCGTGAAGCATGATGTCGAAGAAGAGGTCCTCCTGCCCGCTCCGCGAATGACCGGTGAGCCAGGCGAACGCCTGCTGAGTGATCGCCAGGTGACCGTCACTGGAAACGGGCAGAAACTCGGTGATCCCTTGAACGACCCCGAGAATGAGCGATTCGATCCACTCCATCTTTTGTCAGCTCCTTTTGGCCTGACTGCGCAGGGCTGGCATGGCCCCGGCAAGATAACTGGCGCCGCTGTAGATCGTCAACGCGACGGCCAGCCAGGTCAGGATGTCGCGAACCCAAAGTAGCCACACCGGAGGAGCCGTCAAAGCCAGGACCAGCAGGATGCCAGAGATCGAGAAGCACTGGATCAACGTCTTGAGCTTGCCGGCCATCTTCGCCCCGAACGGCTGTCCCTGGCCCTCGAGCAGACTGCGCAGGCCCTGGATCAACAGCTCACGAATCACAATGGCAGTAACCATCCACGCGTGTACGCCCGTGCCGGGGAGGGCCGCCAGATAAATGTAGCACCCGGAAACGATCACCTTGTCGATCAAGGGATCGAGCTGGCGGCCGATCGGCGTGTCTTGCTTGAGCAGGCGGGCGAAGTAGCCGTCGAGCGCGTCGGAGAGCGCGGCGACCACGAATGCCGCCAGCGCCAGGGCGTATTGCTCCAGCTCAATCAGCGCGAAGACGATCACAGCGACCGCCAGCCGCCCCACGGTCAATGTGTTGGGGACGTTCCAGAATCGGGGTTTCGCCGCAATCGTCGCCGTGGCAGCGGTCTCGCCAGGATCTGCGTCTTGGCTCATGGCAACCCGTCCAGAATGGTCAGCGACTTGGGCGGCTTCCCGCGCGGCCTGGGTCTGGGGCGGGCCCGCTCGCGGCGGGGGGGGGTCGCGGAGAGCGGCCGAGCGACGAGATCGTAACCCTGGGCCGACACGATCCGGCAAGAAATCAGGTCGCCGGCCTGAAGGTTCGCCGCCTGGACGAGCGTCAGGCCGTCGACGTCGGGGGCGTCGGTGTAGGTCCGGCCGGTCCAGAGGTTTTTACCCTCCGGCGCGGGGGCGTCGATCAGGACGTCGAGCGTCCGACCCACGAGTGTCTGGTTGAACGCTTCGGCAATCGGCTGCTGGACGGCCATCACGCGGTCCCGACGCTCTTCCTTGATGGACTCGGCAAGCTGATTCGGGAGCTTGGCCGCCGGAGTGTCGGGCTCGAACGAGTAAACGAAGACCCCCAGCCGCTCGAACCTGGTCTCGGTCACGAAATCGAGCAACTCGGCAAACTCGGCTTCGGTCTCGCCCGGGAAACCGACGATGAACGTCGTCCGCAGCACCAGGTTGGGAATCGTCAACCTCAGCCGGGCGATGATCGCCTCGGTCTCGGCCCGGGTGTGCCGCCGGTTCATCACCTTGAGCAGCCGGTCGTTGATGTGCTGCAAGGGTATGTCGAGATAAGGAATGATCCGCTGAGAGCTGGCCAGGACCTCGTAGAGTTCATCGGTGAAGAAGCTGGGATAGTTGTAGAGGATTCTGATCCAGTCCAGCTCCTCGATCTGGTTCAGCTCGCGGAGCAGCTCAGCCAGGCGGGGACGGCCGTGGAGATCAACGCCGTAGTAAGTCATGTCTTGCGCGACGAGAATCAGCTCGCGAACGCCATCACCAGCCAGCTCCCGGGCCTCTTCGACCACTTGCTCGATGGGTTTTGTTACGTGTTTGCCCCGCATGAAGGGGATGGCACAGAAGGTGCAGAACCGGTCGCATCCTTCCGAGACCTTGAGATAAGCCAGATGGCGCGGGGTGATCCGCAGCCGGGCGCGATCGTCCTGGGCCTGGACGGGCGCGGGTCGAAAGAGCGTGCGTTGCTCCTGCAAGCCACCGACAATGCGCTCGGAGACTCGGGCGATCTCTTCCCGGCCGAAGACGCCGATCACCTGGTCGACTTCGGGAAATTGATCGAGCAAGAGGTCTTTCTGCCGCTCGGCCAGGCAGCCCGCGACGACCACGCCCTTGACCGTCCCGGCGCGCTTCCGCTCGAGCATCTCCTCGATCACGCCGCACGATTCCTGCCGGGCCGCGTCGATGAACCCGCAGGTATTGACGATGACCAGGTCTGCCTGCTCTCCTTCCGGCACCAGCGCGAAGCCGTCCTGGGCCAGGAGGCCGAGCATCCGCTCGGAGTCCACCAAGTTCTTGGAGCAGCCGAGGCTGACAAAGCTCACCGTCGCCCTGGGTTGTTGATTCCGACTGCCGCTCTGCTGCATTGCTGTCGCTTTACCGTTCTTCTTGGTGTCTGGCATTTGGTGTTTGGCTGAATAACGAAACACCAAACACGAAACACCGAACACCGAGAATATTCCTTGCGAGTCGGGACCGTCAAGCCGCGCTCTCGACGCTTGGTGTTTTGGTGTTTGGTGCTTGGCCGGTCAACAAGACACGCAACACGAAACACCGTGCCCGTCCCGGCGCGAACCTTGTCACCGCATTCAGGATCGTTATACTTACATTCACCGAGGGTGTGTCTTGTCCCTCGGTTCCAGCGCCCGTAGCTCAATGGATAGAGTCGCGGACTTCGAATCCGAAGGTTGTAGGTTCGAATCCTACCGGGCGCGCTTGCGTTTCTCCCTGCTCCAAGGCGTCAGAGTGCGTCAGAACCCGTGAATTAGAGGGTGAAACGCTCATCGACCCTGACTCACTCGATCCTGCCATCACGCCAGGATACGACTCATTCCGGCTCAAGACGTCCCCTGCGTTCGGCAACTATTCGGCAAGGACCTTGCTTATGGGTTGCCCATCCGTACCCGTGGCGCGGGCGGTTTCGGGACGGGTCGAAGCCTGGAAGGGGTCGGGAAGATTCTCCACTGCGCCGACAACATCATGCAGGCGTGCGTGCGCGTGGACGTCGAAGGTCAATTGCGGCGTGCTGCGCCGGGCCAGTTCTTGGGCGGTCTTGACATTTGCTCCCCCCGATACGATGGCCGTCATGAAACTTTGCCTGAGCGAGTGCGGGTCCACAATGCCGTCGCGATTCTCTCGGGTGATCCCAGCGCGTGCCAGGTCGCGGTAGAACATCTTGTGCGGCTTGTCTGGCAACTTGAAGACGGGTTGCCCCTCGGTCTTGTCGGCCGGCCATTCCCGTAAACTCGCCGTGAGAGACGATGGCAAGGGAAGCG
The DNA here is from genome assembly GCA_049966735.1 of Isosphaeraceae bacterium. GTDB lineage: Bacteria > Planctomycetota > Planctomycetia > Isosphaerales > Isosphaeraceae > Aquisphaera. The sequence continues at coordinate 3,753 of JBMFUH010000055.1, read as the reverse complement.
TGTCGCGGCGGCGGCGCTTGCTATCGCTCGCATCGATCGTCACGGCGGGCGGGTTGGTCGCGAGCGAGAACGACTCGGGACGCAGGCTCCCCACTTCGCTCTTCCTCAACTCCATCGCCAGCATCCAACCCCAGCATGTCGCGTTCAAACTTGAGGTCAACGCGATACTTTCGACCGTCGAAGCAGGCTCGCAGGTCCGCATCGATCTTGAGTTGCCCATCCTCGCCCGGTTTCGCTTCGTAATGGCCGTACTTGCCCGTCCCGATTCCGGACTTGAGCCCGCTCCACGAGGCGCGGAACGCCTTGAGGATGACGTCCATGGGTTCGTTGCCTCGCGAAGGCGCTGGCATCGAGCATGTGATGACAAGCAGAGCTGTGACGAGGAGATTTCGCTTCATCGTTTGCCTCCCAGGCAACCCGCGAGACAAATGGGGCGAACGACCGAGACCGCCCCGAATGGCCTTAAACCATGTGAACTTCCACGGGAAAGCTGACCCCTGCCCGTCGCTGCTTCGCGGAGAGGTAGTTGAGCCTTTCGAAGCCGATCACGCGACCCTCACGGTCTTTCACCAGAACCATGTCCTCGTCGGCTTCCTCGCAGACATGTTCTTTCTTTGGATCATCGAACCAGACGCTCAGCGTATTTCCCTCTCGATCGTAATAGACCCTCAGCTTTTCCATACCTCATTCCCCGGCTTGATGTTCTTGGTCAGATAGGCAGTCACGACAAAGTGCTCTTCTGCGTCGGCTGGCGCGGTAACCACTCAGAGATAAAGGCTTTCCGTGATCGCGTAGTACAGATGCACCTCCGGTTCCTTGGTGCTTTCGCGAATCAGAAATGGCGAAGACAGGCAGGAGCGGAGTTCCCCTTCCCGGCCTGCCAGCGCCGGATGCTTGAACCTGATGATCTGCCGCCAGCGGTCGCGAATGAGGAAGACTCGACGCCCCAGCGGCGTTTGCACCGTGAATATCCGCCTACTTGCCATGGTTTCCCCATTCGTCGGATTTCCTTATCATGAGAGTCTAGTCGGTGGTAGGCAAGCACTCTGGAGCAGTCGACCGGTCGCCACCCGATCTTCGTCGACGTCGACGGCCACGGCTTCAAACCGAACGGGGAGCTGATGGGCAAGATGCCGGTGAAAGGGGCCAGACCGTAATTTCCCGCGCCCATGTCATCATCGAGAATCCGTCAGATTCTTTCCCGATTCACTGTACGAATGTTGACATTGAACCGATCCTTTGTTTAGATCATCGAGACCGGCCCGAGTCTGCTGGCGTGAGCGGGTCGCGGCCGGGCACACTTCCAATCGGGGGAAAATCATGTCGCACCCGATTCCTGCTGGTTACCACAGCATCACACCGCACCTTCTTATCAAGGGAGCTGCCGAGGCGATCGAGTTCTACAAGAAGGCGTTCGGCGCGCAGGAGGTTAGCCGCACGCCCTTGCCGGGAAAAGGCGGTCAGATCAAGATCGGCCACGCCGAGCTGATGATTGGCGACTCGCGTCTCTTCCTGGCCGATGAACGCCCGCACTGCGTGGCATTCCGCCAAGAGCGCTGGCGGTCGGGCCATTGCAGGCCCTTCCGCCAGTCTGAGGCATGGCGGGACTCCGGCAAAGCAGGGATCTCTCGCCAAGGCGCAAAGCTCGCAGAGTGTTCCCGTGCACGCCCCCTTTGCATCCGCCGCACGATCGGTCAGAATGAGGGCGGATGAGCACAAGGAGGATATGATAAAAAGGAGTGAATATAATAATTAGTTCACTATATACACCTTAGCATGATAACCGCGTCGGATGCTTCTCCCAATCTTGCCCCGAAGGGGCCTCACAATACAGCCCAACGCAACGCCCTGGGAGAGCTGACGGATTGGGCTCATTGTGTGCTGAGAGATCTCGACGCCAGACCCCCCTGGCATTCGTTCGTCCCCCCCAACAACATGACGCCGGAGCAGGCGTACGCGCTGCAAGGAGAGGTCGCGCGGTTGCGAGAGGCCCGTGGCGAGCGAGTGGTCGGCTACAAGCTCGGCTGCACCAGCCAGGTCATCCAGGAGCAACTCGGGACTCGCGAGCCAATCTTCGGCCGGATCTTCAACACCGGCTGTTTTCCGGACGGAAACACGCTCGACCACACCCGCTTCGCTGGCCTGGCCATCGAGGGAGAGCTGGCCATCCGGCTCGGGCGAGATCTGGCTTGCGGTGACATGTCGGATGAGGAGGTTGCCCAGGCGCTCGAGTCGGTCTTCCCGGTGATCGAGCTGCATCACTACGTTCTCCCCGAGACCGGCTGCTCGCTCACCGCGCTGATTGCGTCGGGCGGGATGCACGCCGGGCTGGTTTTCCCGCGCCGAGAAACAGTTTGCGAGGGACGGATTCCTGAAGTCGGCAGCGTTGAAGTCATCATCAATGACCGGATAGTTGGCGCGACAGGAGAGCCTTGGACGATGGGAAGCCCGGCCGCCAGTCTTCGCTGGCTGACCTCCCGCCTGGCCCGGTTGGGCTTGCACCTTCACCTGGGGCAGATCATCCTCACGGGATCTCCCTTGCCGCTCTTCCCGGTGGCTGCGGGCGATCGCGTGAACGTCGAGGCCCGAGCGCTGGGGACGAGTACCGTCTCGATCGCGTGAACGCCCTTGAGCTTCGAGGAGGTTCCCCATGCCCTACGATGACACCCAGGTAGTCCAGTACCTGCGTCAGACTCATGACACGACGCTGCTATCCGAGCGCGAGAAGCATCTCGTGGGCCTGGCCGTGACGCTGACCCGCGGGTGCCAGGTGTGCACCCGCAACCGCATCGAGAAGGCGCGAGTTGCCGGGATCAGCGATGACCTGCTCAACGCCCTGGTGAGCGTGGTCTCCGCCGTCAACGCCGGCGTGACCGCGGCCACGGCTCGCGAAGGGTTCCGCATGGCCGACTCCATCGCGGCCGAAGCGGCGTGCGGCGAGCTGTGTGACGCGGCGATCATCCGGAATTGACCCTTGAGGAAGTTCGAGCCATGCGCGGCGGCCTGAGAATTGGCATCGTGGGCGAGCGGCGGTTCGTGGTCGAGCCGGCTCACACGATCGACTTTGCCGAGGGGGGCATGCCGGCCATCCTCTGCACGCCCTGGCTGGTCTGGTTCCTCGAGCATGCCGCGCGCGATGCGGTCGTGCCGTTCCTGAGCGAGGGGGAGAGTACCGTCGGCTCGCACGTCGACGTCGATCACCTCGCCGCCACACCGGTCGGCCAGACCGTGACTTGCATCGCCCGCGTGGTCCACGTGGAGGGCCGCTTGATCTCGTTCCAGCTTGAAGCCCGCGACGAGACCGAGCTGATCGCCCGCGGCTTCCATCGCCTGCGGGTGATCCAGGTGGAGCGCCTGGCCCGACGGGTCGAAGCCAAGGGCCGGCCGTCGTCTGACTTTCTTTGATCGCCACAGACGAGCGATGTCCACCTTGCGGTACTCGCTTGCAGAGAACCCTCCGGGAGGCAATGCTGCTGGAAGTTGAGTCGAGTGTCGCACATCGGTGCCGCCTGCTCACGTTTTTCGGATGCCGAATAGCTGTTGAGGGACGGAAGGCAATTGCGTGGTCCACACCATGGGCCACTGCATTCATGGCTGAACGATGGCATTCGATGGACGGTTGCTCCGGGTCGGCCCGTGCCGCTGGAGTGGCGTGGAACTCCCTCGTCCAGGCGAAATCGCGCGGCCTCGCCCGCCGTCGCCTGTTCCTCCGGGGGTCTCCTCGTTCACCTTTCTCTTCCAGCCCATCCTGTG
>JBMFUH010000054.1:0-15324 GCA_049966735.1 Isosphaeraceae bacterium | reverse complement strand
ACAACATTCTCCACGGCTTCTGCTTCGGCTTCCTCTTCGTCACGGCCTCGATTTACGTGGACAAGGCGGCCAGCGCCGATATCAAGGCGTCTGCCCAGAGCCTGTTTGTGTTCGTCGTCTACGGTCTCTTCAACGTGGTGGGCAACGTGGGGGCGGGCTACATTCGCGACTTGCTCTTGCCCAAGTGGGCCGCCATCTGGGCCATTCCGCTGGCGGTCACCGTCCTCTTCCTGCTGGTCTTCCTGGCCCTCTTCCACGAGGAGAAGGTCATCGACGTCGAGCCCAAGGTCGAGACGGCTGCGGCCTGAGCCTCCGCGACAGATTGCCGGAGCTCAATGCTCGCGCACCAGTCCCTTGCTGATCAGGAACCGGTGCGCGACTTCCTCCGGCTTTTCCCCGTCCTGATCGACGGCCCGGTTCATCTGGCGCATCGCGTCGGCATCGATCTGACCGACGAGCAGACTGAGCACGTCGCGAAGTTGCGGAAATCGCTCCAGCGTCTCCTCGCGAACCAGGGGGACGGCGTGGTAGGGAGGAAAATAGCGGCGATCGTCGTCGAGTTGAACCAGGTCAAACGCGGCGATCCGTCCGTTGGTCGAATCTCCGGCCGCCAGATCGATGGACCCTTGCGCCAGCGCCCGGTAGAGCAGGTTCCTGTCCATCTCGCGAGGGGCCTGGACAAAGTCGAGTCCGTAGGCCTTGATGAGTCCGGGATAGCCGTCCGGCCGGTTCATGAATTCCGGGCCAAACCCGCCACGAATCCGCCGATCGCGTGCCGCCAGATCGGAAATCTTGCGGATTCCCTGCTGCTGCGCCTGCTCCCGGCGCATCAAGATCGCGAACGTATTCTCGAAGCCGAAGGGGTCGAGGCAGATCACCTGGTCGCGGGCCTTCAGCTCGTTGCGCACCCGCTTGAGAACCGCTGCGGGATCGTTCTGGACGGGCTCCTTGAGGATGGTGGTGAGCGCGGTGCCGGTGTATTCGACGTAGGCATCGAGCCCTCCCAGCCGCAGGGCGTTGTAACATACCAGAGTGCCGCCGAGGTTGAACCGGCGGTCGACGTGCAGGGTCGTGTGCGATTCGACCAACTCGGCGAGCATGTTCCCCAGGATGATCATCTCGCTGCCGTCCTTGGAACCAATGACGGTCGTGCCGCGCTCCGAGCCGGCCTGGGGACGTTCCAGCCACCATCCCCAGGCGGCGAATGCCAAGAGCAGCCCGATGCCCAGCGCGGTGATGACGGCGTTGGCGCGCGAATGTGCTGGCCTGGTCGGGTCGAGCAGCCGCTCGGCCTCGCCCAGCGCGGCGTCGCAGGCGATCGCCAGGAGTGCGGCGGGAACCGAGCCCAGCAGGATCAACCGCGTGTCAAAGAGGGCGACGCCGCGGAAGATGTAAACGCCCAGCCCCCGCGCGCCGATGGCCGCCGCGATGGTCGCCATCCCCACCGAGGCGACCGTCGCCACCCGCACTCCGCCCAGGATGATCGGCACGGCCAGGGGAAGCTCCACCAGCCGGAGCCGCTGCCATCCCGTCATCCCCAGCGCGCTGGCCGCCTCGCGGATCGCCGGATCAATGCTCTGGAGCCCCAGCACGGTGTTCTTGACGATCGGCAGCAAGGCGTAAAGCACCAGGGCCGCCAGCGCGGGAGGCTTGCCGATCTGACCCCGAAAGGCAATCAGCAGAAAGCCCAGTAGTGCCAGGCTGGGAATCGTTTGCAGCACGCTGGTCACGCCGAGGGCCAGGCGCTCGAGCACGGGCTTTCGCGCCGCGGCGATGCCCAGCGGCACACCCACCAGCACCGCCAGGAGCAAGGCTTCCATGACCAACTCCAGGTGCGCCGCGGTGGCCTCGAGCAGGGCCCAGCGCTCTGTTGCCAGGAGATCGAGCCACGACTTCAGCACGGCAGATCTTCTCCCCTGAAATCCACCGCAGCCGCGTCGAGGAAGAACTCGCGCACGTAATCGTCCGCGGGATCTTCCAGAAACGTCCGCGCCGGGCCGGACTGGACCAGGACTCCCTCGTGCAAGAGCGCCAGGCGATCGCCCAGGCGGCAGGCCTCGCGGATGTCGTGAGTGACCAGCACGACCGTAGTCCCCAGCCAGCGCTGGAGGCGGCGAAATTCCCCTTGAAGCTCGCGCCGGGTGACCGGGTCGAGCGCGCCGAAGGGCTCGTCCATGAGGATCAGGTCGGAGCTGGCCGCGAGGGCCCGCGCCACGCCGACTCGCTGGCGCTGACCGCCGCTGAGCTGGGCGGGAAAGAGCGCGCCGAACCGCCCGGGATCGAGCCCGACGAGCCCCAGCTTTGAGGCTGCCAGTTCGTGCTGCTCGGCTCGAGGCCGCCCCTGCACGCGGGCCGCGAGAGCCACGTTGTCCCGCACGGAGAGATGAGGCATCAGCCCCCCTTCCTGGATCACGTAGCCGATCGATCGTCGGAGTGCGATCGAGTCCCATTCCGTGGTTGGTCGGCCGCGAACGGTGATCGTGCCCGAGGATGGCTCGACGAGCGCGTTGACCATCTTGAGGAGCGTCGTCTTGCCGGAGCCGCTGGTCCCAAGAAGCGCCAGGATCTTTCCCTCCGTGACCGTCAGACTGACGCCGGCAAGGGCCCGGTGGCCACCCGGGTAGACCTTCGACACCGCATCCCAGACCACCGCGCCAGAGTTCGCAGATCGTATGGAAGCCATGATGCTCGTATGTCGAATCGGCTGCGAGTCAGTCGCCGGGAAGAAGCGGCGGACGAAGTTGAACCGCGTTCCATGCTGGCTCGTCCTGGGAGCCGGATCAAGCCCGACATCTCGCCACATCTGGAGCCGTTGCATCTCCCTCGCGCGGCCCCACTTGATCCATCCCGGGGGCCTCCGTGGCGCGTTGGCGAAAAGCCGGAGCGGCCCCACGCTTTCCTCGAAACCTCGTCGCCCCGTGCATGCATCGCTGGACGATCGACCCGTCGCTTCCGAGGCTCTGGGGGTTCACCTTCCGATCCTTATCATCGATAGAACCGTCCATCCCAGCGCGACCCCCAAGGGTTTCCCAACCGTTGCGGAACGAAGTCTTTCCCCGGCCCGTTGTTGGATTTCATCACGCGAAAGTGTGACATTCCGTGATCTTGTCCAATATTAACCTGGATTTTCTTAGACGCGATCTCGACGTCGAACCCGCCGTAGCCTGATATGGCTCGCCCGGCCGGCGATTCCGGCTGCCTTGCGGAACCGCCAACGCACCGATGCATGATACAGCCATCCTGCCCTGGTCCGGGACTTGCCGAAGGAGCCATTCTCTCCGAATCTCCCAGGACCCACGCGAGACTGCCCCACATTGAGAGTTTACAACACAGACGCGCGATCGTTTCGAAGTCTGCACCCGGTGGTCCAGGATTGCGGGTATTTGAACCCACCGCGGCGACCTGTGCGAGAGTTTCCTGCTGGAGTCCGCCACATGAGGAAAGAAGAGCGGCAGAAGAACGACGTCGCGAGCGTGAACATTGAGGAATCGAGCGGCTTCGCGGGGTCAAGCCCTGTATCCGGTTTGCAGTCGATAGCCTGGATTGCATAGCGGGCCCAAATACCGGGAACAGGGCTTGACACCAAGGATCCCCTGGAAGATGTCTGGCACGCTCCGCGCCCTGGCGTACCGCGTGGCCGCCGCGACCGGTTTCCGAGTCTCTGAACTGCGTAGCCTGACCCCGGAGAGTTTCCGGCTGGATGGTCTGAACCCCAGCATCCTTTCTACGTGCCAGCGCCACGAAGAACCGCCGCCCGGCCGATCAGCCAATCTCTTCCGCCCTGGCCGCCGATCTCGCCGTCTGGCTCTCGGGAAAGCCCCCTGGAGAGCCGGTCTTCCCCTTGCACCATGAGACCGCCAAGGCGCTGAAGGCCGATTTGAAGCGTGCCGGCATCGCCTATGAGACCGAGGAGGGGGTGGCGGACTTCCATAGCCTGAGAGCCTACTTCATCTCGGCTCTCGTCCGTAAGGGAGCCAGCATCGCCACGGTTCGCGATCTGGCCCGGCATGCCAAGGCCGAAACGACCCTGAAGCATTACGCCAAGACTGAATTGATGGATCTGCGCGGCGCGGTCGAATCCCTGCCCGAGCTACCGCTGGCCGCCCCTGACCCCAAGCCCGAGCGCATGGTCGCAACAGGAACCTGTGCGACCTATCAGCAAACGCTTGGTCCACATTTGGTCCACTCAGGGGACGTTTCGAGTCGGAATGCGTCGCATACTGACGTGATGGTCGGATGGGATGATTCAGCGTCGATGGAGGTTTCACCCTCTGAATTACGGGTCGTGACGCATCCAGACGCTTCCAGAGCGGAGAGGGGGGGATTCGAACCCCCGAGACCAGTTTCCCAGTCTAACGGTTTAGCAAACCGTCGCTATCGACCACTCAGCCACCTCTCCAACAATCGCGGCCCAGGGCCGGATCGGGGCAAGCAGTTCCTCTAACGGAAGTTACCAGAATGCGGGGCAATCAGTCAATTGCCCGCCGGGTTGCAACCGCTGTCCACTGCCCACTGCCCACTACCCACTCAACCATGTATCGCCCGCTTGTCCACGGCGAGGGCGGCTTCGCGGACGGCTTCGCTCAAGGTGGGATGGGCGTGGCAGATCCGCGCGATGTCCTCGGCGCTGCCGGCGAATTCCAACGTCGTGACGGCCTCGGCGATCATGTCCGAGGCGCGGGGGCCGATGATGTGGACACCCAGCACCCGGTCAGTGTTCGCGTCGGCGATGATCTTCACCAGTCCCTCGGTCTCGTCCATCGTCTTGGCCCGGCCGTTGGCCAGGAAAGGGAACTTGCCGACGGCGTACTTCAAGCCCTGCTCCTGGGCTTGCTCTTCCGTGATGCCCACGCTGGCCATCTCGGGCCAGGTGTAGATCACGCTGGGGATGGTGTTGTAGTCGACAACGCCCGGCTTGCCGGCAAGGATCTCCGCGCAGGCGACTCCCTCGTCCTGGGCTTTGTGGGCCAGCATCGGGCCCTGGACCAGGTCGCCAATGGCCAGAATCGTCGGGACGTTCGTGCGGAAATGCGGATCGACGACGACCTTGCCGGTTCTGGGCTCGACGTTGACCCCAACCTCCTCCAGGTTCAGCCCCTCGGTGTAGGGCCGGCGGCCGACGGCCACCAGCACCTTGTCGCAGTCGACCGAAAGCGGCTTGCCGTCCTTGGCCTCGGCCGAGACCGTGACCTTGGAGCCTTCCACCTTCGCGCCGGTGACCTTCGTCTGAAGGTGAAACTCCAGCCCCTGCTTCGTGAGGCTCTTCTGGAGGATCTCGCCGATCTCGATGTCCGCCAGCGGGACGATCCGGGGGAGAAACTCGATGACCGTCACCCGGGCGCCCAATCGCTTCCAGACCGAACCCAGCTCCAGCCCAATGTAGCCGCCGCCCACCACGACCAGGTGGTCGGGGGCCCGCTCGAAGTTCAGTGCCTCGGTGGAGCTGACGATGGTCTTGCCGTCGAAGGGCAAGAAGGGCAGGGGGGTTGGCTCGGAGCCCGTGGCCAGGAGGATGTGGCCGGCCTCGAGGTCGACCGTCTCGCCATCGTTCCGCGCCACCTGAACGCTCCGCGGCGAGGTCAAGCGCCCCGCGCCCGCCACGCTGTCGATCTTGTTCTTGCGGAATAGGAAGCGAATGCCGTCGGTCAGGCTCTTGACGATGTTGTCCTTGCGCTTGAGCATCGCGGGCAGGTCGAGCGACAGGTTGTCCACCTTGATGCCGTGCTTGCCGAAGCGTTCGCGGGCCAGGTGATACAGCTCGCTGGATTCGAGCAAGGCCTTGCTGGGGATGCAGCCGATGTTGAGGCACGTTCCCCCCAGGCTGCCGCGCTTCTCGACGCACGCGACCTTCATGCCGAGCTGCGCCGCACGGATGGCCGCGACATAGCCGCCAGGTCCCGCGCCGATGACGATCAGATCATAGCGTTGTGCCACTGCTTCCCCCTGGTAGGGTGGGTGAAACCCACCATATCTTCACATCAGCCTGTAGGGCCCGCTGTGTGGACCGTGGACACTGGCTGGGGATCGGTCCGCACAGCGGGCCCTACGATACTGCCCACTCCTCCCTACAGCCCCAGCATCATCCGCTCGGGGTCTTCGATGCATTCCTTGATCCGGACCAGGAAGCTGACGGCTTCGCGACCGTCGATGATGCGGTGGTCGTAGGAGAGGGCCAGGTACATCATCGGCCGGATGACGATCTGGTCGTCGACGACCACCGGGCGCTTCTGGATGGCGTGCATGCCCAGGATGGCGCTCTGGGGCGGGTTGAGGATGGGGGTGGAGAGCAGCGAGCCGAAGATGCCGCCGTTGGTGATGGTGAAGGTTCCGCCCATCAGTTCATCGACCGTGATGGTTCCCTTCCGCCCCCGTTCGGCGAAGCCGCTGATGGCCTTCTCGATCTCGGCGAAGCTCAACGACTCCGCGCCTCGCAGGATGGGAACCATGAGGCCCCGGTCGGTGCTGACGGCCACGCCGATGTCGCAGTAATGGTGATGGACGATGTCGGTGCCGTCGATCCGCCCGTTGACCGAGGGGTACGCCTGAAGCGCCTGCACGGCCGCCTTGACGAAGAACGACATGAAGCCCAGGCCGATGCCATGCCTGGTGCGAAACAGCTCTTTGTAGCGTGAACGGAGCTCGATCACGCGGGACATGTCGGCCTCGTTGAAGGTCGTGAGGATCGCGGCGGTCTGCTGGGCCTCGACCAGGCGCTGGGCGATCCGCTGGCGGATGCCGCTCATCCGCTGCCGCGTCTCGCGATCGGCGGAGGAGGGCGGTGCGGGCGACGGAGCCGCTACGGTCGGCGGCGGCGGGGGCGAAGCGGCAGGAGCCGGAGGTGCGGACGCGGCAGGCTTCGAGGCGGAACCCTCTAGGTAAGTCAGCACGTCTTCCTTGGTGATCCGCCCGCCGGGGCCGGTCCCCTTGACCTTGGCCGGGTCGACCTGTTTCTCGGCCACCAGCCGACGCACCGCCGGAGATAGCGGCAGCTCCCAGCCATCGGGCAGCGCGGGAGCCGTCGCGGCAGGCGCCGGAGCCGGTCTCTCTGGAGGCGGAACGGGCGATGGAGCCGGAGCAGCCGCCCCAGCCTCCGGCTTCGCTTCGGGGTCGATGGAGCCGACGGTCGCGCCGATGGCAACGGTTTCGCCCTCAGCGACAGTTGTATGCAAAACGCCGGTCGTCGCGGCTGGGACGACGGTCGTGGCCTTGTCGGTTTCCAGCTCGAAGAGCGGCTCGCCTGCCTTGATCAGGGTGCCGTCGGGCTTCATCCAGCGCGCGAGGATGCCTTCGGAGATGGACTCCCCCACGCCGGGGACGGTGATGGAAACGGCGGCCATGATCAGTGGACTCCTTGCCGGGCGGATGCGGCGGCCAGACCTCGAACCGGCGTCGCGGTGACCAGGTGCGGCACGCTGGCGCCGATGGCCGCCTCGACCAGCTCCGCCTGCTCGTGGTCGTGGACCACCTTGGAGCCGGTGGCCGGGCTGGCGCTGGCGTCGCGGCCCACGTACTGGAAGGGAACGCCCATCAGCTCCTGGAGCCGGGGAGCGGCGAAGGTCCAGCCTCCCATGTTCTGCGACTCCTCCTGGACCCAGACCCAGTCGCGGGCCGACCGGTAGCGGTCGAGGATCGTCTTCAGCTCCTCCGCCGGCCAGGGGTAAAGTTGCTCCAGGCGGATGATGGCCACGTCCCGCTGCTTGCCCACCGCCTCGCGCTTGGCCACCAGATCGTAGTAAACCTTACCCGAACAGAGGAGCACGCGGCGGGCACGCTCGGGGGCGGCGATGTCGTCGAGGACGTCGTGGAAGTGCCCCACAACCAGGTGGTCGACCGGCGAGACGGCGGCTTTGTGCCGCAGCAGGCTCTTGGGCGTCATCACCACCAGCGGCTTGCGGAAGTTGCGCCGGACCTGGCGGCGGAGCAGGTGGAAATACTGCGCCGGGGTCGACGGTACGGCCACCTGGATGTTCTCCTCGGCGCAGAGCGAGAGGAACCGTTCCAGCCGGGCGCTGGAGTGCTCCGGCCCCTGGCCCTCGTAGCCGTGGGGCAAGAGCAGGACCAGTCCGCTGCCCCGGCCCCACTTCGACTCGGCCGGGGCGATGAACTGGTCGATGATCACCTGGGCGCCATTGGCGAAGTCGCCGAACTGGGCTTCCCACATGATCAGCATGTAGGGCTCGTCGAGGGAGTAGCCGTAATCAAAGCCGAGCACGGCGGCCTCGGAAAGCAGACTGTCGTAGACGCAGAACTCGGGCTGTCCGGGCAGCAGGAAATTGAGCGGCGTCCAGCGCTCGGCGGTGTGCTGGTCGACGAGCACGGCGTGCCGCTGGCTGAACGTCCCCCGCCGGCTGTCCTGGCCGCTGAGTCGGACCGGGGTATCCTCTATCAAGAGCGAGCCGAACGCCAGGTTCTCGGCGAACGCCCAGTCGACGTTTCCCCGCGACTCGATGGTCTTGACCCGGGCCCCGAAGATCCTGGCCAGCTTGGGGTTGACGGTGAACCCCTCGGGCGGATGGGTGGGGACCTCGGCGATCCGCTTGAGGACATCGTACGACACGCCGGTCTCGACCTTGTCGAACGAGTACTTGGGGGTGAGGCTGGCCCACGGCCCGGTGGCGTAGCCGGGAGGGACGTGGCGGGGCTCGACGCCGTGGACCTTCACCTCCTCGAAGACCTCCTGAAGCTTCTCGGCGAAGGTCTCGGCGATCGTCTCGGCCTCCTGGCTGGATAGCTCGCCGGACATTACAAGCTGCTCGGTGTACAGCTCGCGGATGCTGATCCGGTTGCGGATCTTCTCGTACATGATTGGCTGGGTGAACCCCGGCTCGTCCCCCTCGTTGTGGCCGTGCCGCCGGTAGCAGATCATGTCGATGACCACGTCCTGGCTAAATTCCTGGCGGAAGTCGGTGGCCAGCTCGCCCACGTAGACGACCGCCTCGGGGTCCTCGCCGTTGACGTGGAAGATGGGCACCTCGATCATTTTGGCCACGTCGGTGCAGTACCGCGTCGACCGGGCCTCCGAGGGCGAAGTCGTGAAGCCGATCTGGTTGTTGACCACAATGTGGATGCATCCGCCCGTGCGGTAGCCGGGAAGCTGGGAAAGGTTGAGCGTCTCGGCCACGAGCCCCTGGCCCGCGAAGGCGGCGTCACCGTGAATCAAGACCGGCAGCCCGAGCTTGCGATCCAAGTCCTTATGCCGCCGCTGCTTGGCCCGCATCCGGCCCAGGACGACGGGGTTGACGGCCTCCAGGTGGCTGGGATTGGGCGTGAGCGTAAGGTGGACGGTGTGCTTGTCTTGCGTCTCGTGGTCGGCCGAGAACCCCAGGTGGTACTTGACGTCGCCATCGCCGGCCACGGTCTCCGGCATGTTCCCCTCGAACTCGCTGAAGATCAGGCCGTAGGGCTTGTGCAGAATATTCGCCAGAACGTTCAGTCGCCCGCGGTGGGGCATCCCCATGACGATCTCCAGGACCCCGTGCGAGCCACCCCGCTCGATGATGGCGTCGAGCAAGGGGATGAGCATCTCGCCCCCCTCCAGCGAGAACCGCTTCTGGCCCACGTAGTTCTTGTGCAGGAAGTCCTCGAACAGCTCGGCGGCGTTCAGCTTGTAAATGATCCGCCGCTTTTTCCTGAGGTCGAAGGCCGGCCGGTTGCGCACCGACTCCATCCGCTCCAGCAGCCAGTGGCGGACGTCCAGGTTCTGGATGTGCATGAACTCGACGCCGATCGTCCGGCAATAGGTCTGCCGGAGGATCGCCAGAAGCTGGCGCAAGGTGCAATGGTTGTTCGGGCCAAGCTTGCTATAGAAGACCTGGTCCAGGTCGCTCTCGGCCAGGCCGAAGACCGACAGCTCCAGCTCCTCGTGACTCTGACGCAGGGGAACGAGCTTGAGCGGGTCGAGGTCGGCCAGGTAATGGCCCATCGCGCGGTAGGCGTCGACCAACCGCGTCACCGCCTTGACGGCCTCCTGCGGGGGCGGCGGTCCCGTGCCGTCCTCGGCCGTCGTGCCCCGGAACGACTGCCCCAGCTCGTATCCTTCAAAGAAGTGGCGCCAGGATGGATCGACCGTTGCCGGATCGCGCCGCCAACTCTCGTAATAGTCCTCGATCAACTCCAGGTTCCCGCGGTTGGCGACGGTCGTGAGTGTCATGGTCGTCTCGAAAGTGGGCGGTGGGCAGTCGGCCAATGAGTGGCATCGTAGGGTTCGCTGTGTGCGAACCAAATGCCCCTTCGACTCACCGAGCGGAGCCTGAAGTCATGTGGGTGGCTGGGGCGGAGCGCGGCGACGCCCCGGAACGATTGCTGGGCGACCGAGACATTCTGGCCCAGCCACCCCTGCCCACTGCCGACTGCCGACTACCCGGCCTTTACAATCGCTCGATCCAAGCTCGATTGGCGAACCGCTCGGCAAGAAGCTGATCGAGAAGCGGACGGAGAACGTCCGGCGTCGGGGAAAGCTGACAAACAGAAGACCACGCTGCACGGATGAGATCTAAGAGGATTTTACGCGGCAGCCCCAGATTCATCAAGAATTCGTCGTGCGTCCTCCCCGCACGATACGCAGGCTGCCGCGAGGGGCTAGCCAGGTAGCGGCTGATCCGCTCGAGCGGGAAATCGTAAAGAACCGAGCAGTGAACAAGGAACCAGTCCCGGATGCGCCGCTGGGCACTGCCGCCGAACTTCCGGCCGCCGATCGTCAGGTCGCCCAGCCCACGCACCTCTACCAGACGACCGGAAGTCCCCAGAGCAAAGGCGATCTTCTGGAGCACGAACTCCTGGGCCGTCGCCACAGCCCTCAACCCCGGCGCGGCCGTTTCCGGCAGCACAACCGTCACATTGAGCGCACCAGGCCCGATCACCACCGTCCCCCCTCCGCTGGTTCGCCGGAAGATCGGCACAAGATCGGCATGACAAGCCTCCAGGTGGACATCTTGGGCCAACCGCCTCGACGCCCCCAGCACGACCGCGAAGTCGGGAGCCTCCCAGAATCGGAGAACTCCTTGAATGCGGAATGGGGAATTCTCCGCATTCAGCAAGAGCGCCTCGTCGAGTGCCAGGTTCTCGGCTACCGTCGGCAGCGTCAGGTCGATGGATGAGAGATCAAGTCCGTTTTCCACGATAGATAATGGCGAGTGGCAGTGGTGCGTAGGACGGAATTCATTCCGTTCTACCCGTGCGAGCGGCAATACGCGGAACGGAATTCATTCCGTTGTACTCTTTTCACGGCTAGCCAGCAGCCACTTGCCACGATCCCTCAGAAATCTTCCTCCACCCGGAAGACCGTGTGGCAGTCGGCGCAGGTGCCTTTGACTTTCTGGAAAAGGGCTTTCGCTTCTTTCTGCGACACTCCTTCCTTGCCGGCACCGTCGGCCAGCTTCTTGGACGTCTTGGCAAACTCATCCATGATCTGGTCCCACTTCTTCTGCGGGTTGGTTTCGTTCTTGGCGTTCTTCAGGTACGCTTCCTTGAGCGGCTTCGCATCCTTCGCCAGCTTGACCAGCTCCTTCGCTGACTTTTCCACGTCTTTCTGACGTCTCTTGAACTGGGCCGCGTTCCGCGTGCCCTGAGTGATGGTGGTATTGTGCTTTTGCACCTTCTCCATGATCTTGCCCAGGGGCGTGTCGTGCTCCTTCTTCTCCTGGTTCTGGGCAGACAGCCCGCTGCAAATGCTGAAGATGGCAACCAGGCCGGCGGAAGCGGCAAAACCGATCCATTTGCAGTTCATGGCAAGTATCTCCTTGGGAGTGGATAGTTGGCAGTGGGCAGTAGGCAGTGGGCAGTAGGCAGTAGGCAGTGGGCAGTGGCTAGGATGCATTCCGCATTCTGAATTCCGAATTCCAGGATGGTCCGTGGTTCCTGGTAGGCGCTTGGGCTGGGGACCTCTAAAGTATCTTCTGCAAAGAGGGCCTTCAAGCCACGAATCACCAACCAAACCACGAGCCACAAGTCACTAGCCACTGCCCACTACCCATGGACTATCGATCGGCCGGAGTAGATCTTACAACTTATGATGAGACGATGGCCAGGCTTCCGCCCCTCTTGCGGCGCACCTTCTCCCCACGGGTGATCGAGTGGAAGGACGGATTTGCCGGTCTCTTCCGGCTCGACGACCAGATCGGGTTCCTGTCGCGGCGGTATCGCGACCCGGTGCTGGTCGCCTCCACCGACGGCGTGGGAACCAAGCTGAAGCTGGCCTTCGCCACCCGTAAGCACAGCACGGTCGGCATCGACCTGGTGGCCATGTCGGTGAATGACTGCCTCTGCGCGGGGGCCGAGCCGCTCATCTTCCTTGATTATGTGGCCATGAGCCGCGACAACCCCGACCTCACCGCCCAGATAGTGCAGGGAATCAGTGATGGCTGCATTCGGGCTGAGTGTGCCCTGATCGGCGGCGAGACAGCCATCCTCCCGGAGTTTTACCAGCCCGGGGAATACGACTTGGCGGGCTTCTGCCTGGGCGTCACCGAGCGGAAGCAGCTTCTGGACGGTCAGGACATCCGCTTGGGAGACAAAGTGATCGGCATCGCCAGCTCGGGCCTGCATTCCAACGGCTACAGCCTGGCGCGGAAGATCGTCTTCGAGCACGCCGGGCTGACCCTGGAGACGCACGTGGAGCGCCTGGGCCGGACGGTGGCCGACGAGCTGCTGGAGCCGACACGCATCTACACCCGGGCCGTAAAGGAAGTCAGGCGCAACTACCGGGTCAAGCAGATCATCCACGGGATTGCCCACATCACCGGCGGAGGGCTGATCGACAACCCCCCGCGTCTCTTGCCCGAAGGCCTGGCCATCCGCCTGGAGCGCGGGTCGTGGACCATCCCGCCCGTCTTCCCCTGGCTGCAATCGCTCGGCTCCGTTGCCGACGACGAGATGTTTCGCGTCTTCAACATGGGAATCGGCCTGGTGATGATCGTGGGTACACACTTTGCGGAATCGATCACCCGCAAACTCAACTACAATGCCAAGATCCCCTCGTGGATCATCGGCGAGGTCATCGAGGGGAACCGGGAGGTGGTGTGGGGGTAGTTGGCAGTGGGCAGTGAAGAGTGCGGAGAAAGCCCGCGGGCCTCTTGCTCGTAATCGTACTCGTAATCGTAATCAGTCGCCGGGACCTTTGCCGGCGGGCTCCGCTTCGTTTGATCCACCCAACGGGCTGGGCGGCGAGTACGAGTACGAATCGGGTCGCGAGTACGAGTACGATCACGATTACGATCACGAGTTCGGAGGCACGCGCGGGCCACGAAATCCGAACCCGTTCGTTCAGCGAGCGCTGCCTTTTGTGAAGGAAGAGCGTATAATAAACAACCAGTCAGGAAGCCCGAGCATCACATCTCCGGGAGCAAGGCCATGACCCTGGGTACGCAGACCCAACCTTACGGCAAGCTGCTGGATTACGAGCAATTCATCGATCACCAGCTCGCCCGGACCCGTTCGCGGATCAAGATGACGGACATCGCGACCGCTGTCCTCATCCTGCTGGTGGGGTTCATCGGCACACTGTTCCTGGAAGTGGTGCTGGACCACGCCTTCGGCCTGCCTTTGTTCGTCCGCCGGATCGTGCTGGTGGTGGGGGCGACGTCGGCCTTGGCGTTCTTGCTCATGCGGATTGTCTTGCCGCTAATTCTGCGCATCAACGCGGTGTACGCCGCCAAGACCATCGAGGGGGCTGACCCGGCGTTCAAGAACAGCCTGATCAACTACCTGACCCTACGCACCCATCGCGACAAGCTCTCCAAGGCGGTGCTGGCCACGCTCGAAGCTCGGGCGGTCAATGACCTGGCCCACGTCGAGGTCGACCAGGTGGTCAACCAGTATTACTTCTTGAGGGCGCTTTACGTGGCGTGCGGTGTCATCGTCCTCTTCGCGATCTACTTTGCCTTCGCCCCCAAGAGCATTCTCGACTCGGCCAAACGCGCCTTCCTAGCCGACGTCGTCCGCCCGACCAATACCCGGCTCGAGAGCATCCAGCCGGGGAATACCGAGGTCGTCGCCGGGACGCAGGTGCCATTCTCGGTTGATGTCAACCATGGCGTTCGACCGGCAAAGGTCAAGCTGCATTACAGCGTGGACGGCGGTAAATTCTACGCGGTCAAGGAGCTGGAGCCGGGGCCCAATTACTACGACCCCTGGCAGACGACCCTGAACAACGTCCAGCAGACGATGGACTACTACATGACCGGCGGTGATGCCGAGTCCCTGCACTACACCCTCACGGTCTTGCCCGCGCCCATGGTCACGGCTGTCTCGCTGGATTACAAGTTCCCCGACTACACCAGGATTCCGCCCCGCAAGGGAATCGAGGGGGGGAACATCGAGGCCATCGAGGGGACCGAGGTCACCGTCCACGCCACGACCAACGAGCCCGCCAAGGGGGGTACCCTCAACCTGACCACCGGCGACATTGCCCCGATGACCGTCGCGGCCGATGACGCCCGCACGTTGACCGGCAAGTTCGTGGTCAAGAAATCGGGCACTTACACGATCAACTTCCGCACCACCGGCGGCCAGCTCAACCCCAACCCGGTGGTCTACGACATCATCTGCATCGCCGACCGGCCTCCCCAGGGACGGTTCCTCCGCCCCGACAAGCCCACCATCAAGGTCCCGGCCAACGTCAAGGTCGACTTCGTCATGACCGGGACGGATGATCACGGCGTCAAGGATGCAACGCTGCACGTAAACCTGGAGAACGACAGCCTCCTGTCCAAGAATGTGCTGGAGGGCCGGCCCCCCGCGCCGGACTTCAACGCCACCGAGATCCTTGATCTGGCCGAAAAACGGGTCAAGCCGGGGCAGAAGCTGCACTACTGGCTGACGGTCCGCGACAACTTCACCCCGAGTGCGCACAGCGTCCAGACGTCGGAGCAGATCATCGAGGTTGGCGAGCCGGTCAAGCCCGAGGAGAAGAAGAAGATCGAGGAGAACCAGGAGAGGGATCGGAAGCAATTCGAAAGCCCGCCCAGCCAGCCTCAGCCGCCCGATCAGAACCTTCCGCCCGAGCAGCAGCCGGAGCAGCCGGCCGACCAGAATCAAGCGCGAGATCAGCAGAATCCGCAAAAGCCGGACGACCAGAACACGAAAGACAGCGGTGAAGGTCAGACGGGCCAGCAGCGTGAGAACGGGACGAACCGCGACAAGAACGCCGGCCCCGACCAGGGGGCAAGCGCCGGGGGAAATGCCGATGAGCAGAACGGGCAAAACCAAGGAGGCAACCAGCAGCCGCCCGCCGATCAGCTCCGCAAGCTGAAGGAGGTCTTACAGAAGAAGGGCCTCTTGCCGCCGAACCAGGGCAAACAGCCCCCCTCGCAGCAGCCCCCCGGCGCG
>JBMFUH010000053.1:4130-15372 GCA_049966735.1 Isosphaeraceae bacterium | reverse complement strand
TCTGGCCAGGCGCCCCGGCGGGGAAATGACCATGGACCGATTCGAAAGCGTTCAGGGCCACACCAAGCTGGTGCAGGTTGTTCTCGCACTGCATTTTCCGTCCTGCCTCACGGGCGCTCATGACGGCCGGAATCAGGATCCCGGCCAGGACTCCGATAATTGACACGGCAACCAGTAGCTCGATGAGCGTCATGCCACGGCAGCGGGCTGGATGGCAATCGTAAGCCTGGCGTGGGGCCGGCCGCTCGAGATGGGCGTTCATGGTGTGTGTTCTCCACGTCCCTCGGCGTTCGCGCTCAAAGCCGTGGCCCTTGCCGTCGCGGTGACCGGCACGACGATCGTCGCAGGCTCCGCGCCGCCCTTGGACAGCTTGATCCTCAAGCTCGACTCCAGAAACCCCGTGGCGTTGGGTACGTGAATCTTCAGGTTGATTTTTCGGACACGCGCGCGCTCATCGGCTGCCGCGATCGTATGCTGCACGCTCCAGCCGCCGGGCTCCATCCGAACCTCGTCAACTCGCAAGGCCCCCGCGTCGCACGTCGCCACAAGACTCGCCTGCGATTCGGAATCGCCGGGTATGTTCCCCAGCCAGAGGATCGACGGAGACACCTTGTACGGACCGGTCACCTCACCGCGTACCGGGATGACCAGCGGGATCGAGCCGGGCCGGTCGGTGTTGACGACGAACCGCTCCTCGAACGGCCCGAGCCGAGGGCCCCCGCGGAACGATACGGAGACCCGATGGAGCAGTCGTGAGACCCCCTTTTCCGCATCGACCGACAGGTTGCCCAAGCTCGCGCAGTGCGTGATCCGGAAAGGAATCCCGTCGTCGGACGCGACCTCAACCTCGCGACTACGCACCTCGCCGGCCCTGAGCTCGCCCAAGTACACCGGCTCCGGATTGACGACCACTCCCTTGCTCACAACCCCGAAAAGAGGCAGGAACACCTCGGGGGACACGGGGTCGTTTGATCGAATGATAATGGCATGGGTAAACGTCCCCGAGCTGTCCCTCGCCCGTTGCTCGATGCGCAGCATCGCCCACCCTCCAGGTGGAACGGTGCTCCGGTCGAGTGTCGGCTTCTGGCAGCCGCACGTTGCCGTGGGCGGCCCGAGCACGAGCGTACGGGAGCCGCTGTTCTTGATGGTGAAGTCCGCCTGGAGGGCTTCCAGAGGTTTGACTCGGCCGAAGTCATGCCGGGGAGGGTTGATGGACATCACGGGGCGGTCGGGCCTGGCGGAGCCTCGCGCCCCCACGCGGCCCAGGAGCCCCGCCGCCATGAGACCCGCGAACAAAAGGAGGGCGGATGCGGGAAGCACGATTCGGGTCGCCACCTTGCCGAGCTGCATCGGTCGCATGGGAGAGTTGCTCCTAGAGGAATCCGCCCCGGTGGAGGGCCGTATCGAGTTCAGGTTTGGAACGAGCCACCAGCAAGGCGACTCCCTGCCAGTCGCCGGTGAGCTTCCGCTTGTCCCAGACGCGGGGCTCGTTGGGTAGGTCGGCCAAGACCAGGCGCTCGCCGTCGATGGGGAGGGCCGCCACGAAGTGATTGCCGTGCATGTGCAGGATCATGGGCAACTTCCACGGCAGGGGGCGGGAGGCGTCGAGCCGCACGGCCTGTGCCTGAAGCCCGACGGCCAGCGCTGCCTGGCGCAGGTCGAGCAAGGACGTGGTCCCGCTCTCGCCCGCATGTGTCAGTTCGTTGAGACGATCAATGGCCGCCGGGCAACGGCACCACTGGGCTGCCAGGGCCAGGCTGACCGGCCCGCAGCTCGCCCGCGGATCGCCGGCAAATAGGGCGACGCGCTGGGCGGGCACCCGGTTTCGAGCCAGCCAGGCCCGGCTGAGCACAACGAGCCCGCAGAGCAGCACGACCACCCAGACCATCCGCCCGCGCATGGTCCTGGCGAGGCGACTGAACAACAGCCCGGGTTGCCCTGCCGTCACGGAACCATCCTCCTGTTTCGAAGGCGCCCGGCGACCTTGACGCCGAGCGCGATGACTCCGGCGAACGCGAGGGCGCCCAGCACCCAGACCCAGCGCGGGGTCGAGGCGTCGGAGACCTCAGTGGGCTTGATCTTGAGGAACGAGTCACGCATCTGCTGGGAGGCCTCCGCCGCCGCCCTGACCGAGCGGTCGGTCACGGCCCTCGCGATGTAGGTCCTGTGCAGGACGCCGTCTCGAACGAGCGTCCCCTCGGGGAAGGCAACCTTGAACCGACTCGGAGGAAGCTCCTGGTTCACCGCCCAACCGGATAAAGCCGCGGATATCTCCGAGTAGAGCTCCGGCGGCTTGCCGGGCGGCAATTCGTAGCTCACCTCCCAGTACTTCCGGGGCACCCATATCCCTTTCTCGACCTCGAACAAGTCATCGCAGCGCGTGGCGAACGCGGTGATCCATTTCGTTTCCCCCTTCCGGAGGTTGAGCATCTCGCACCGGGTTACGGCCATCCCCTTGCCGACGTCGACCCAGAAACGATGCCTGCCCTGAAGATCCGGTTGCAACAGCGCGATCTCCGGACCCCGGCACTGGACGAGCACCAGCCCCTCCGGCCCCTGGGGGCCGAGGACCTCGCAGACCGGGGCCTCTCCCATCGGTTTGGTGAAACTCTCGTGCATGAACGTCGTTGTGAACTGGCGCGGGTCCACAACCCACGACTCCTGCCTTCCGGGGGATACTGCGCCGATGAGGGCGGGGGGCGGAGTACCGCCGGCCGCGTCCTTCGCCGGCGCTGGCGCCCCTGGTTGCGCGGGCATAGGTGGGAGCGGCTTGAGCAAGCTGAACTCCATGGTCCGCTCGCCGTCGAAGGCCACGGTCTCCTCGACTTCGGAAAAGAACTCCTGTCCCCCGTGCAGTGCGCCGGGCGTGTTGTAGACCTGCCCGACCTTCTGGTGCCAGAATCGGCCGGACGTGTTGTCCACGCACATCGTCACCACGTCGGCCGAGTCGAGGAGCCTGCCCGTGTAACGAGACCTCGTTTTCACCTTGATCTCGGCCTTCACCGTGAAGTTGCGAATGGCGGCCTCGCGGGCCTTGAGCCCCCGCACGATATCGCGTACCGAGAGCGAGCCCTCCTGGGCGGCGCAAATCGCCGGGGCGAATACAACGCAAAGGGCCATGGCGAGTAGAGCGGGGCGACGCACGTTGCGGTCCTTTCCGAAAAAGGGGTATTCCAACGAGGCTGAAACACTGGCGCGGCGGAGAAGGGGTCGTGCCCCGCCGTGCCGGCCGGCGTGCGGAGCGCTCAAGTTCGACAGGGGAACTGTGTGTACAGCGGTTCGCCGCAGGTGCCGCCGCTGGTGCCGCAATTGCTATCGACGCAGTAGTAAGACCAGCTGGTGTACGAGAAGCTCGCGCCGCCCGCGATCGTGGGCACGCAGTTGTTCGAGACCGAAGCGCAGCAGTTGCCGCCATAGAGGTATTTGTCGCAAGGGTAGGTCGAGGGCGTGATCAGAAACTGTTGCTTGATGCACTGGTTCCCTCCAATCAGACTGCATGTCGTGGTAGGGCACGCCGGGGGCATTGTTGTCGAGCAGACGTGATTGTTCGGCTGGCAGTTCGAGCCACCAACCTGGGTGCAGGATAAACCTCCGAGGATTGCCGCGGACTCTTCGTCGGGCACGAGCCCAGGCAGGGCCGGGCCCGACCTGGCCCCGTAACCCAAACCCGACGCCACGCCGAAGAGCGCGAGGACGGTGCAGGCAGATGCGAACTCGACGAACCTCATCATTGACTTCATAGCAACCTCCTGGATCACGAATGGTTTGGGACGGCCTCTCACGAACCGCCCTCCTCATCGCAGTCGGCGCGAGGAGGGCACAACCAGGCATGCCCCGTGCCGTCCCGCCGCGCCGGTCGACGCTCGACCGGCTTTCGCGGCGTCGGGGCCACCCGTCCCGCCGACGGCGCACGCCTCACAGCGTGGCCCCGTCTCTGGGCACATACCGAGGATCAATGAATGCATCGTAAGAAGCCGAAGTAATGCGGTAAACGAAGATGGAACGGCCCACCCGCGCTACGGGCCTCAGTTCCGTCCACGGCCTCTCGGACGCGAGCCTGCCGAACACCACGCGGCCGTCGGTGCGCAGCAGGGGCAGTGGAAGGCCGTGCAACAAATTCGAGCTCGTGGCGAGGTAATAGCTCTGGAAAGACTCTCTTCGCTCGCCCCCGTTCGGTGTAGGCATCTCGGGAAGTGCGGTGACGCTCAGCCCCACGAGCCTGGGGTCGATCGCGCCGTAGCACGACACGACAATCGGCTGAAACTCCGGATGGGCGTCGACCCAGTGCTTCAGCCTGATCAGGTCCTGGCCCCAATCGTAGTTGCTGCCCAGGAAATACCGGTATCCCTCCTCGTAGCCTCCAGCCAACTGGTTCGTGTAGGCCAGGAACTGGGAGTGAAACTGGCGTACCTCGTTCGCGTTGAAGGCGAGGCAGGCGATGACGAACATTTTCCCGGCTCTCGTCCGTAACGCGTCGCCAATAAACCCGCCAGCCGCGACAAGCACGTAAGGCAGCGCCGGCAGAGAGTGCCGGACTGCCCAGTTCACGCCGGTCTGGGAGCACAGGCCCGCAATCAGGAACACGGCCGGCAGAGCGACCGCGGCCCGACCCAAGGAGACGCGTTTGCATCGACTCGCTCGCCATGTCGCCGCGACACTCGCGACCGCCAACAGCGCGATCGTCCCGAAGGGCAGCTTGTAAAGGAGGGTTGTCAGTGGACTGAGCAGGTTGCCCCTGCGCTCCAGCCTGCCCGCGACGAGGTTGGCGTGGCCGCCTTCTTCTTCGTGCTTTTGCGAGTCGAACCCGAGGACGTAATCTCTGGGCAACGGGATGCGAAGGCAGCCCAGGGCGGAGCCTTGAAAACGGTTCGACGCCGGTGCCTCCGATCCGACTTGGCCCGTACCGCCGCGCAAGGCGGCGCTGATAAAACGGAAATCGCCGAGCGGTGTTCCCGTGCCCTGAAAGAGATAGCACGCGTTCAAGACCACGAGGCTGAGCAGGAAGATCGCGCAAACCCGGAGGGCTCCAGCGGCCCGCGAACCACCGACGGGAGGCCGACCGTCAGGATGGAGGCCCCGAACGAGCGCCATGGCCGTCCACGCGGGGTACAGGGCCAGCATGGTGAATTTGGATGCCTGGGCCAGCCCCAGGCCTGTTCCGGCCAGAAGCAGCCGGAACCAGGACGGCTCCCCGAGGAACCTCCAGAACCAGTATGTCGCCAGCAGGCCCACGGCCGCAGCTCCCACGTCGACCGTTGCCACACCGCTGTGTGCGAAGACGCTCGGGTCAAGGAGCCAGAGGAAGGCGCAGACGACAGCCGCCGGGCCCCCGTGGAGTTCCCGGGCCCAGTGAAAAATCAGCGCGCCGCATGCGATCCCAAGCAACACGACGACCAGTCGCGCCTGGGTGATCATCTCAAGATAACGGGCGGCATTGGCGTAGGCGAAGTCTTGCCCGACCTCCCACTCCTTCCTAATGCCGGGGCCGGTGCGCTCCCGCCAGTAGTTTGTCCTCGGGTTCGCCAGCCAAACCGGAAGAGCCGTCAGAAACCTGATGAGCGGCGGGTTCTCTCGGTACAGGGAGAACGTCCCCCGCTCCCACT
This sequence comes from Isosphaeraceae bacterium, assembly GCA_049966735.1. Taxonomy (GTDB): domain Bacteria; phylum Planctomycetota; class Planctomycetia; order Isosphaerales; family Isosphaeraceae; genus Aquisphaera. The sequence continues at coordinate 9,769 of JBMFUH010000053.1, read as the reverse complement.
GGCTCACTCCCGCCGGGACGTGGGCGAACTCGTCGACGGTCACGCAATTCGACCTAATATTGGAATTCTGGATAACAAGAAAAACTGAAAATAATATATATATATATTGTGTGTGTGTGTGTGTGTGTGTGTGTGATGTGAAATCGACTGGCTCATGCTGGCCCCCGTTCATCACGCGAGAACAACGCCCAGGATCGGCCCTGGACGAAGGGACGGACCTCAAACGCATCAGTGTCACAGCATGTCTGGAATTCTCATCTTCCTCGTACTATTGTCCTCGCCGCGGCACCTGTCAATAGGAGCGTTCGGAATTCTTGGCAATGTTTACAAGAAACAACAAACCCCAGATGATACCCGAGCTCTTGGAATCAACCCGTCAGGGCTGTGCTCGTCAACGGCCACTGCCTCCGCCGATGTCTCCCGTCCTCCCGATCCGCGCATTTCCCTCCACATTCTTGGAGTCTTCCGAAAGGTCTACATGGATGCGAGAATCGACTTCAAATGCGGAATGCCCTCACTTCGGAGTTCGGAATGCGGAATGCGGGATGCGGGCGGTGTCTCAAGGTTATTGAAAAGTGGCGGAGCGGCGAAATCTCGGCACAGCTAAGTCGCGGCTAACAAAGGACTTCCGACGAGCACGGCCGAAATGGCCATCCTCACGAGAACCCTGGAAAACAAGCCATTTTCAATCCCCTTGGGGCACTTCCGCCGCCGGCGCGGCCTCCAAGGCGATCGGCCCGCACGTTTTCACTTCCAGATGAAATGGCCGATCATGAGACCGGCGATGAAGGCCATGGGAAGCGCCATGAGGACCAGGAGCGACCAGGCCAGGACGGTCGCGGGCTGGAGCACGACTTCCGGCGCCGAGCGAAGGTCTCGTCCGGGCGCGAGGATCCGGGTCGGTTCGATGTTGATGGGGGGAAGGGAAACGGCCGGACCAACATCGACAGGCGGAGTGAACGTGGGGACGATCGGCTCGGCCCTGGAGACGGTCGGGGCGGGCTCCGGCGCGACTGGCGGCGGCTCGGCTACCGAGACAGGTGAGATCGATTCGACCGCTGCCGGCTGGGGCTCCGGCGCGGCTGGAGGAGGAACAAACGGAGCGGCGGGCTCGGTCGTGGTCACGACAAGGTCGGCAAACTCCGCCTCGACGCGGATGTCTTCGGGGCGAAGGCTCGCGAGATCGTCGGGAATGGCCGCCGCGATCTCTTCCATGAAGGGCGGGAGCGGACCACCCGGCTCCCTGGCGGTTTTTCCCCCCTCTTCACCGGAGCGTGGAGCGGACGCGAGACCAGTCGCCTGCTCCGCTCCTCCAGCCCCCGGTTGCTCCTGGGGAGCGGGGACTCTCAGCTCGGCCTTGCAGCGCGGGCAGGAGACGATGGTTCCAACCCTCCGGAGCGAGGCCCCCATCAGTTGATTGCATCGATAACACCGGAACCTGAGCCGCTCTTCGGCCATCGCTCTGGACCCTTATCGCTCCTCGATCATTCAGCAACCGCCCCGTCCCTTCCGCTTCTTACCAGCCTACGTGGCAAGCGTCCGCGACGCCACACCGCGCTTCCCGAAGGAATACCGCGGGTGGTCTCCAGGCGGGTTTTCCCGGAGGCCCGCGGAGCATCGATCCGACCGCGTGCGCTTGACCTTGCCCCCGCGCGTGCCACAATTGGCCTGCAAGAACGCCGGCCAGGCAGTGTAAACTGTTTCCCAGAGCGTGTCGGCTTGTTCTCGGCCCGACGACTGTTTCTCTAAGCACCCGGCCAGGGTTGTTTGTAGCGCCCGCTGTGCGGACCGATCGCCGGGGAATTTGGTCCGCACAGCGGACCCTACAATATCTGATCCGTGCGCAATCCGACTGTAAACCGCTCAAGATCGGGTCAGGCGACCTAAATCTTCAGCCTGGGGAGGGAGCGAAGCAATGAGCTGGACCAGCGGCTTGAGGATCCTGGCGAGTTTCCTGGCGATCGTGTGGTTGAGCAGCCTTGCTCCAGGCGTCTCCGCGGTCGGCGACACCATTTTCATGAAAAATGGCGTCGTCTACCACTCCCAGGGCTCTCCCGACAAGGACGCCACCCTGGTCTTTCTCTGGGACGGGCTGAAGCGGACCGTGATCCGCGACTCGAAGATCGACCACATCGTGGGAGACAACACCTATCGAGTCGGCGAAAAATTCACACTCGATCAACCCCTCAAGGTCCATGGCGGGTTGATGCCCAAAGAGGTGATCAGCGTTCAGGCCGGACCGTGGAGCGAACTGGGGCGCAGATGGTTTCGCTACATCGGCTCACGGTCGAATCGGCCCATCTCGATGGAACAGGCCCTGGTCGAGATCGGCCCCCACGTGACGCGCTATCGCGGCATCGACGGATTCTGGCTGGGGCAGGTCGCGACCAGCCAGATCCCCCGCGAGGTCGTCACCGGCTTGCTCGGCCGCGTCGACAAGACGAACCAGGAGGAACGCGAACGGGTCGTCCGCTTCTTCATGAATGCCGGCTGGTACGCCGAAGCCCGCAAGGCGCTGGACCAGTTGGTCAAGGATTTTCCCAAGACCGACCTTGCCGAGCGCGCCGCCGGGGCGAAGGTGTACATGATCCAGGCCGAGGCCGCCACCCGCCGCGCGGAGATCGATGTTTGCCGCCGGGCCCAGCAGTATGGCCGCGCGGCTGCTCTGCTCAAGACGTTTACCGAAAAGGAAATCGGTACCGATCTGTTGCTCGAGGTCCGCGACCAGATGCGCCGCGAGCAAGATCAAAAGGCCAATGACCTCGCCCTGGCCACCGACATCCGCAAGCTGGAAGGCAAGCTGCCTTCCGAGGTTCGCGGCACCTGGAAAAAGCGTGTCGCCGAGGTGTTGAAGGCCATCGAGCAAGCCCCCGACGCGGTTCGCAACCGGTTCGCCGCCTGGCGGAAGGCGAAGTCCGGCGCGGGGACGACCGAGCAAGACCAGTTCGCGCTGGCGATGTCGGGCTATGTGGCCGGTAGCGACGCCGCCACGTCCGATCTGAAGATCGCGGAGACGCTCTGGCAGGCTCGCGAGCTGGTGCGCGAGTACCTCTCCGGAGCGGAGGGAACGGGGCGTGAGAGCATCATCGCCCGGCTGGAAGGACTGCAATGGCCCGGCGACGGCGACGGCGCTCCCGGATCTCGCAAACTCGAACTGGTGACGCAAATCGTGCAGCTCATGCCGCCTCCCCTGTACGACCCAGCAGCCGCCGTCGAGAAGACCATCCTCCACAAGCTGGAAGACGACCAGAACGAGGCTCCGACGGAGTACGCGGTCATCCTTCCGCCCGAGTATCACCCGCTGCGCTCCTATCCGACGCTCGTCGCGCTTCACTCCGGATCGGGGCCGCAATCGGCGATCGAGGTCTGGGCGTCCGAGGCGGCCAGGCGGGGCTATATCGTCATCGCCCCCGATTACTGCGTGCCCGACCAGCCCCCAGACTACCGCTATACGCCCAGCGAACACGCCGCCGCCGAGCTGGCCCTGCGCGACGCGCGGAAGCGTTACGCCATCGACAGCGACAGGGTCTTCGTCGCCGGCCAGCTCTCGGGGGGCAACATGGCCTGGGACCTGGCGTTGGGCCATCCCGACCTGTTCGCCGGCGCCGTCGTCATCTCCGGCTTCCCGGCCAAGTACGTTCCCCGTTATCTCCCACATCACGAGCGTCTGCCCCTCTATTTCGTGATCGGCGACCTGGCCCCGGCCGCCAACGAAGTGATTTACAGCGGCTATATCAAGCCGCTCATCCTCAAGGTTTACGACGTGACCTATGTCGAGTACCATCGCCGCGGCCTCGAGACGTTTCCCGAGGAGATCCCCACCCTGTTCGACTGGATGGACCATCACCGCCGCGATCCCTTCCCCAGGTCGTTCGAAGCCGTCACGGCCCGCACCTGCGACAACCGGTTTTACGGCGTCGTGATCCGCGAGTTCGGTCCGGGTCGAACCACCGCTCCCGAGGCCGTCGAGATGCTGGGGCGCAACCTGAGCCCCGCCAGGCTAACCTTGAGAACCAGCAAAGTGGGCAACCTGGTCAACATCAAGACCGTGGGGATCGACCGGCGCAGGCTGGACGTCTGGCTCAGCCCCAGGATCATCGACTTCAAGCGAAAGTTCGAGGTCCGCGTCAACGACCGACCACGCTACAAGGGGAGCGTGAAGCTCACGTTGGAGCCGCTTCTGGAAGATCTCCGCTACCGGGGCGACCGTGCGCAAACGTACTGGGTGAAGATTCCTGCAATGTAGATCAGCCTTATTGATGATAGCGAGTTGGAGCACGCAGTGGATCCTCAGACCCCCGAGTGGGTTCGTGACGCTGTCTTTTATCAGATTTTCCCCGACCGGTTCGCCCGCGGCGCGTCGGTGCCCAAACCCAGGCACCTTGACGAATGGGGCTCGCCCCCAACGGTTCATGGATATCAGGGGGGAGACCTGCTGGGCGTCGTCGAGCATCTCGACTACCTGCAAGACCTGGGCGTCAATGCCATCTACTTCACCCCGATCTTCCAGTCGGCGTCAAACCACCGCTATCACACCCACGACTACGAGAAGGTCGACCCGATGCTCGGCGGCACGCCCGCGCTCCGCCGGTTGCTCGACGCGGCGCACGCCCGGGGCATCCGCGTGGTGCTCGACGGCGTGTTCAACCACGCCAGCCGCGGGTTCTTCCAGTTCCACGACATCATGGAAAACGGCCCCGACTCGGCCTACCTCGACTGGTTCCACGTCAGCAGGTTTCCACTCAACGCCTATCACCCCGGTGAGAAGCCCAACTACGGCGCCTGGTGGGACCTGCCGGCCCTCCCCAAGTTTCACACCGGCTGCCCGGAAGTGCGCGAGTTCCTTTGGGGGATCGCGCGGAAGTGGATCGACTTCGGCATCGACGGCTGGCGGCTCGACGTGCCGGGCGAGATCGACGATGATTCGTTCTGGCGTGAGTTCCGCAAGCGGGTGAGGGCGGGAAATCCCAACGCCTACATCGTGGGCGAGATCTGGACCGACGCGGTCCGCTGGCTGCAAGGCGACATGTGGGATGCCGTGATGAACTACCATTTCACCCGGGCCTGCATCGCCTTCTTCATCGGCGCGGAAGTCAACGAGCGCGAGCTGCGCCGGACCTCCCTCTATCCGCCCGGCGACCCCGGCGCTTTAGCGTTTCGCAAGGCGATCGAGCGGCTCATCAGCCTGTACGCTCCGTCGGTGACGAGCGTCATGCTCAATCTCCTCTCCAGTCACGACATGTCGCGCTTCCTCACGCTGGCCAGGGGAGACCGCTCCGCCCTCCGGCTGGCGACCACGTTCCAGATGACCTACCCGGGCGCTCCGTCCATCTACTACGGCGACGAGATCGGCATGCAGGGAGGCCATGACCCGGCCAACCGTGCCGCCTTCCCCTGGCACCGCGGCGACATCTGGGACACCGAGCTGCTCCGCGATTTTCAACGGCTGACCGCCTTGCGGCATTCCCGAGCCGCGTTGCGTCGGGGTTCGTACACGATCCTTGCCGCAAGGGGCGACCTCTTCGCCCATGCCCGGCAACTGGGTGACGAGACGATCGTCGTCGTTTTCAACACGGCGCGAGACCGCGGCCGGCTCACGCTCAAGCTCGACGGACTGGTTGCCGACGGAACGAGCTTCC
>JBMFUH010000053.1:711-4120 GCA_049966735.1 Isosphaeraceae bacterium | reverse complement strand
GGCAGACGTTCCTGGTCGATCGAGGATCGTTGCGAATCGGCATTGCGCCGAGAGAGAGCATGATCCTGGCCACGCCCCGACATCGTGCAGACTCTCGGGTCGATCCGGACGCGCGGTCATGAAGATCCACCGCGTTCCACCTCCCTGGAGGCTTCCCGAAGGCGTCAACGTTCCGCTCTGGGAGTACCTGCACACGCCGAGACTGGCCATCGAGGAAGACGCCTACTTCGCCGGCCACGCCCTGTTCGCCGCGGACGCCCGGATCGTGGACGAGCGCTTTGAGACTCCTGGCCGGCTGGTGGACCTGGGCTGTGGGACAGGCCGGCACGCCGTCCGCTTTGCCCGACGGGGTTTCCCGGTCGTCGCCATCGACCTGTCCCGGTCCATGCTGGAAGCCGTCAATTTGAAAGCGGACGAGGCGCGCGTGTCGCTGCTTACCGTCCAGGCGAACCTGTGCCGGCTGAGCTGTTTCGCCGACGAGACATTCGACTACGCCCTGTCGATGTTCAGCACGCTGGGGATGATCCGCGGCCGTGCCGCTCGGCAAAACGCCCTGCACGAGGCCTTCCGGGTCCTCCGGCCGGGCGGACGGCTGGCCCTGCACGCGCACAACCTCTGGCTCAACCTGCGTGATTCCCAAGGGCGCGGCTGGCTCCTGGGCCAGCTCGGCCGCTGGCTCTCCAGCAAAACCGATCTGGGAGATCGGCGGATGACCTATCGAGGCATCCCCGGCATGGAGGTCCATCTCTATCGCTGGGGTGAGATCAAGAGGTCGTTGCGGATCGCCGGGTTCCGGATCGACGAGGTGGTCCCGCTCGAAGACGTCACGTATGAGCTGATCTCCAGCCCGTGGTTATTTCCCAGCCTTCGAGCGGGGGGATGGATCGTGTTTGTCGCGAAGCCGCGAGGTTGACGTACCGGCGCGATAAAAACATTCCGGAAGTCTGGTTGACAAACAATGATTGAGGTTTACAATGCGGCAGTTGGATCGCCTGCATTCCCGGTAGGCCGCGTAAGGCATGGGAGGAGGCATCGCATGTCGGTCCGACCCACGACCAGAAGCATCGCCCAGCGCCGGTTCGCTTTCACGATCGTCGAGCTGCTCGTAGTCGTTGCGGTGATTTCTCTCCTTGTAGCCCTCCTCCTCCCCGCCGTTCAGGGGGCGCGCGAGGCGGCGCGGCGCATTCAGTGCGTGGCGAACCTGTCGCAGATCGGCGTGGCGATGCACTCGTACGATTCGGTCCACGGCATGTTCCCGCCCTCGATGCTGCTGACAGGGCGGCACTACTCCACGAACAGGATGTCCGAGCTCTCCTTTTTGCTGCCGTACCTGGACCAGACGCCCGTTTACAACGCGCTCAACATGACGTTCGCGCAGATTGAGTCGGCGTCGTTCCCAACGATGGAGAACAGGACGGCCCGCAACACACTGATCTCCGTTTTTCTTTGTCCCAGCGACGGAGAGGCGGAAAACCGCAACTCCTACCGCTTCAATCGAGGAAGATTCGGAGGTAAGGGGCCGCGAACCGATTTCGACGGCCCGTTTACCATCGGGGTCTTGCCGAGCGAGTCCACGATCACGGATGGCCTGGCAAATACGGCAATGGTCAGCGAGCGGCTGGCCGGCTCGTTTCAGAGCGGAACCGATGACCCGATACGGGACATCAAGCACCCCAGCGGCCTGACAGGCATATTCAGCCAGGATTCTGTCTTCATTCCCCAGTGCTTGGAGGCGCCGGCCGCAAATTGGGGCTTTACCGCGGGCAGGACCTGGCTCGTGTCGACGATGAGCGACACGCATTACAACCACAGCGGGCCGCCGAACGACCCGCGGCCGACGTGCCTCTTTTCGATCGCCGACGACAACGGCTTCGGCCTTGACCCGCCGCGTTCCAACCACCCCGGCTGCGTCGGGGTGCTCTGTGGAGACGGCCACGTGCGGTCCGTCACCAACGGTGTAAGCTTGCAGGTCTGGATCGCGCTGGGGACTCGTGATTCAGGAGATTTCTGACCGGCCGGCTCACCCCGGTAGGCCAAGGAATCACCGACTGCCGTGCAAGTTGGCGCTTTCGTCCGTCTTGGCGGACTCGCGACCTCTTCGGGCCGGCGCGAATTGTCGAGACCCCCTCCCTTGTTCGCAACTTGAGAACCTTCGTTTGTCCAACTTTTGGGAGCCAGCATCATGAAGGCAACGTCTACACGAATTGCGGCACTTGCGTTGTGCGGCGTCCTCGCGTTCCTCTTCGGCCTGTACGTCCTGGCGGGGCCCGCGAGGCGGGCATTCGGCCAGGCCTGTGTGACTCCGCCTGGGGGATACGGCAGCGGCTGGTGCACGACTGGCGGCGTGGTCCCGTCCCCTGCAACGGCTCCGGATGCATGACGTTCGCGAACTTCAAGAACGCTTACAATTACCCGGGCAGTGCACCGCTCTGCTACCTACTCATCAATCCTGACGGCACGAGTGACCCCGTCCTCGCTTCCTACGCCCAGGTGACTACGTCGACCTCCTGGTCCGTGTGCGCTAAAGCCCCTCCCCAAGACCAGGAATTCTGGTGCAACTGCGACAACTGGGTGTGCGCGACGGCGAATTTTTACAAGGCGAGTCCGTGCAACCAGGACAACTCATGCCCCGACGACAGCGCATACTCCTTTTACAGCATGAATGCGATCGGGAGCGGCAATTGTCCCGGCTAGTGTGGCCGACAAGCGAATAATCCAGTTTTCCAGCCGAAGCCAAGTGCGTGCGGCGATATCCGGGGCCCGGTGCGACCGGGGTGCGCATGCCGGGCACTGGCGGGGTGAACCCGGTTCACGCCCAGAGTCGGGCCCTGCCAGGCGAGATGCGCATGCCGGGCACTGGCGGGGTGAACCCAGCGCCAGCGCTGCAAAGGCCCTTACTGGACATGTTTTCCACCCCGTCCCGCCCGCTCGCCCTGCCGCCGCGCGGCGGCTGGCTCCCGTCTCGAATGGCGTCCTGCCAGCCAAATGTGTGGATGATCCCGAGGTACACAATGACCGTAATTACTCTGCTCGCGCTTTGTCTGTTTGACGACCACCTGTCTCCGCTGGAGGCGTACAAGCTGAATTACTCGGCATTGAGGGTCCGGGGCGACTACGTCTTCAGCAAGGGGCATATCCCTTACGAAGCGGTGTCCCAAGGAAAGGTCTGGGGCGCGTCCTTCGACAGCGCCCACTTCACGTCCACCTCCGTGACGAGCGGAGAGTGGGGACTGGACGGGAAGACGGAGAAGTACGTTGTCGAGATACCGGGCAGCCCTCCGGGGGAGACGCCTGTTCACAAACCCCAACGGTACGAAGTCCTTTTTGACGGCTTGAACAGCGCGGTCTCGAAGGTCGGCACGAACACCATCATGGCGGCGAAGGGACCGGCGCCGCCGCAAATGTCGTT
>JBMFUH010000053.1:0-701 GCA_049966735.1 Isosphaeraceae bacterium | reverse complement strand
TGCTGGTCGTTCACGTTTCTATCGGCGCTGGAGGAGTTCCGGTCGGCTCAGCCGCGCCGCTTCGCCTCCACACGGCTCGGCCGCCGCGGTGAGCTCGAGGTTTACACGCGGCCCGAGGAAGCGAGCCAGGGGGGGCTTTACCAGTTCGAGATCCATTACGACCCGGCGATGAACTACCTACCGTTTTACATGAGGAGGGTCAGCATCCGTCCGGGGGAACGGCTGGGGACGGCGCGTGAGCGTTTCGTCGTCAAGGCGGTGCGCACCTCGGCCGGCGCCTTCGTGCCCACCAAGGTGATCGAGGTATTCTTCGCGCTCGCCGACTTCCGCGCCACGTACCCGAGCTATTCACACGAGACGGTCTTCGACATCAAGCCGCCGGTCTCCTGCTCCATTTTCGAGCTCACGGGCGTCCGGGAGGCCGAGGGCCCGGTGGGGATCGACCGCCCGCGGGACGCCGTGTTGTCGACACCCGGGGGCGTGATGTCGCTGAAGAGGGCCCCCAGCGTTGCGTCGCTCGACACCATCTCGTCCGTCGCGGGCCGCAAGCTCGAAACCTCCTCTGTTCCGCTGCCGGCGCTCGACAAGGAAGAATTGAGGAAATACGAAAAACCTCGACCCTCCATCGTAAACCGGTACACGATCGGCCTGATGGCGGGTCTTCTCGTCCTGGCGGTTCTGGCCGGCTGGCGTGTCAAGCT
>JBMFUH010000052.1:0-15506 GCA_049966735.1 Isosphaeraceae bacterium | reverse complement strand
TCGGTCCGCACAGCGGACCCTACGGTGAGCGATCGACCCGAAAACCGCTCTAGGGTCGGCCAGACTTGAGAAATCCAGTAGAGTGGGGCCTGCGCATGCAGATCGACGAGATCCGCCGCGCCAAGGACCAGCGTCCTCTCCGCCCCTTCGTCATTCGCATGGCCGATGGGAACGAGATCAGGATCACTCATCCCGACGCCGTGGCTTGGGGCGAGTCAGACAACCCCCGCGTGCTCACGGCGATCTCCGGCCCCGGGCGCTATTCGGTCGAGGTCGCGCTCATCACCGCCATCGATGGGATAAGATCCTAAGAAACTATCCGAGAACGGTCGTAACCCCTTGTTTTTTCAGGGAATCGGGACGCCGAAACGGCGTTCTCGGATAGTTTCTAGAGCGGTTTGCAGTCGGCTTGCGCACTCATTGAATATCGTAGGGTCCGCTGTGCGGACCAATTGCTCTGGCCGTCGGTCCGCACAGCGGACCCTACGGTGAGCGATCGACCCGAAAACCGCTCTAAGGCGGGCAGGAACCAATTCGATCCAGAGACATAAGGACAGTGCGACCACCCTTCGGATAGTCGCCTATGGCTAACCTCATTTGGGAGTCAGACGCATGGCGGAATTCGCACGACACACGAGCGACGACTGGTGTCATATTTGCGGTACCAGGCAAGCGCTCAACGTAGACATCTGGTACCCGAAAAATGCCGAACACGAAAGAGTGATCAAGGGGCTCGTCGAGCTTGCCCGCCGAACAGCCCTGAAAGGGGAGCAGCTTCTCGATGATTTCCTTGCCGATCTCGAGCAACGACTTGTGAAATCCTGAATCACCTGATTCAACTCAGAGTCAAAACCCATGTCGAACATGACCGATTCCGACCCACTCGCGCCCTTCACGCGCACCTGTCAGATCATCGTCGGCGCCCTGGTCATGGGGGTGGTGACGTTCCTGGTGATCGTTGTCGTGTTCATGCCCAGGTTTGACGGCGGAGGCCCGGATGCTGCTCAAGCCGGCCGCGCCGACGCACCGCAAGCCGCACCCGCCACCGAGCTGCCCATCATCAATCGCCTACATGCTGGAGCGAAAGCCCATGGCGCTCGCGGCAGCCGGCGTGCTGCTTGGGGTCATCCTGACTCGCTTGCCCACCGCCCTTCGCCTGCGCGGCTGGCTGGATCGTCAGACCGAGATTCTCCTGGAAGAGCGGCAAACTCTCGCGTGAGGTCCTGCGATGCGATATCCGATCTGCCTGATCGTTCTGGCATTCTGTGTCACGTCGGCAACCGCGAATGAGCCGGCGCCGGCTCCGAAAGGAGATGCCGCGCGCTTCGAGCCGGTGCGGAAGATCCTCTCGGAATCATGCGTCCGCTGCCACAACGCCGACCAGAAGAAGGGAGGGTTGGACCTCAGCCGTCGCGCAACGGCCCTCCGGGGAGGCGAGTCGGGCGAGGTCATCGTGCCCGGCAAGGTCGACGAGAGCCTGCTCTTCGACAAGGTCGCGGAGGGTGAGATGCCTCCCAGGTCGCGCCTGGCCGCGCCGCAGGTCGAGACGATTCGCACCTGGATCGCCTCGGGAGCGCACTACCACGCCGAACCGGTGACGCCCCCCCGCGCCGGGCCGGACTGGTGGTCGCTCCAGTCGATCCGTCAGCCTCCCGTGCCCTCGACCACAGGCCCAGACGCATCCTGGGTCCGCACGCCGATCGACGCGTTCATCCTCGCCAGGCTCCGGGAGAAAGGCCTGAGCCCGGCGCCGGAGGCCGACCGCCGCACGCTCATCCGCCGCGTCAGCTTCGACCTCCTCGGCCTGCCCCCCGCGCCGGAGGACGTGGAGCGGTTCGTCAAAGATCCCGATCCGCGCGCCTACGAGAACCTGGTCGACCGTCTGCTGGCCTCGCCGCGGCACGGCGAGCGCTGGGGCCGGCACTGGCTGGATGTCGTCCGGTTCGGCGAGAGCGAGGGCTACGAGACCAACATGCCGAGACTGAACGCCTGGCCCTATCGCGACTACGTCATCGACGCCTTCAACCGCGACACGCCGCTGCCTCGGTTCGTGCTCGAGCAGCTTGCCGGAGACGCGCTCGAAGGCTCGCCCTGGCTCACCCAGGCCGCCACCGGCTTCCTGGTCGGCGGCACGCACGACATCGTCGGCAACCAGACCGTCGAGGGCATGCGGCAGCAGCGCGTGGACGACCTCGACGACATCATCACGGCCACGGCCACCGCGTTTCTCGGGCTCACGGTCAACTGTGGCAAGTGTCATGATCACAAGTTCGACCCGATCACACAAAAGGATTATTACGGCCTTCAGGCCGTCTTCGCGGGGGTGAACCACGGCTCGCGGCCGATCGCCGTGGCCGATTCCGAGAGCCGTCGCGCCGAGGCCAGGGCCGTCGCCGCCGAGCTGGCCAGAATCGAGCCGCGTCTCGACGAGTTCGAGCCGCCCGCCCATCCCGACACCGACGCGGCGGCTCGCTCGATGGTCAACTTCCGGCGCAACGTCGAGCGGTTCGCGCCCGTCCCGGCGCGGCTGGCCCGGATGACCATCCTGGCGACGAGCAATCAGACCGAGCCGTGCATCGACGAGTTCGAGGTCTTCACCTCCGGCGACGCCCCGCGCAACGTGGCGCTGGCCTCGGCCGGGGGCAAGGCGTCGGCCTCTTCCGAGTACCCTGGCGCGGCGATCCACCAGATCGCTCACCTCAACGACGGTCGGCTCGGCAACAGCCAGAGCTGGATCTCGCGCGTGCCGGGCAAGGGGACGCTGATCATCGAGTGGCCCAAAACCGCGACGATCGACCGCATCGTCTGGGGCCGCGATCGCGAGGGGCAATACTCCGACCGGCTGGCGACCGAATATTACATCGAGGTCGCTCTCGAGCCGGGACAGTGGCACGTGGTCGCGTCGTCAATCGATCGCGTCCCCTTCCGCGCCGGTGAACGTCCCGGAACCGGCGAGCCCGCGGGCTTGACCTCCGAGCTGGCGGCCAGGTGGAAGGGATTGCGCCAGCGGCAAGCGGAGCTGCGCGCTCGGCTGGAGCAGCTTGGCGCGACGATCTCGGTCTACGCCGGCACGTTCACCCAGCCGGGCTCGACGCACTTGCTGCGCAGGGGCGACCCGATGCAGCCCGGCGTCGAGGTGTCTCCCAGCGGCATCGCCGCCGTGCCTCCGCGCCTGGTCATCCCGAAAGACGCCCCCGAGCGCGACCGGCGCGTCGCGTTGGCGAAGTGGATCGGCGATCCGTCCAACCCGCTGCCGGCAAGGGTCATGGTCAACCGCGTCTGGTACCATCATTTCGGTCAGGGCATCGTGTCGACGCCCAGCGATTTCGGCTACAACGGCGGCCGGCCCTCGCACCCGGCGCTGCTGGACTGGCTGGCCGCGCAATACATCGCCGGCGGCTGGCGGCTCAAGCCGCTGCACCGGCTGATCGTGCTCTCGTCGACCTACCGCCAGTCAAGCCGGCTCGACGCCAAGGCACAATCAATTGACCGGCAGAACCAGCTTCTCTGGCACATCCCCCTACGCAGGCTGGAAGCCGAGTCGATCCGCGACGCCATCCTCTCTTGCAGCGGCCGGCTCGATCAATCGATGGGCGGACCGGGCTACAACATCTGGGAGAAGAACACCAACTACGTGGCCGTCTACAAGCCCAGGGGCGAGCTTGGCCCCGACACCTTCCGCCGCATGGTCTACCAGTTCAAGCCCAGAAGCCAGCAAGACCCGACCTTCGGCGCCTTCGACTGCCCGGACGCCGCGCTCGTCGCCCCTCGCCGATACTCGTCGACCACCGCCCTCCAGGCCCTGAACCTGCTCAACAGCGCGTTCGTGCTCCAGCAGGCGTCGCTCTTCGCCGAGCGGCTCCAGCGCGAGGCCGGCGCTGAGCCGACTCAGCAGGTCGACCGCGGCTTTGCCCTTGCCTTCAACCGATCTCCGTCGTCCTCCGAGCGCGCCGCCGCCGTCGCCCTCATCCGCACGCACGGCACCCCGGCCTTCTGCCGGGCGCTGTACAATGCCAATGAGTTCGTGTTCGTACCGTGAGGAGAGCAAATGAAGGGAGACCGACAATGGAGACAGCAACAGTGGGCAGAGTTCTTGTGACGGCAAAGATCGAGAATCACGGCGACCTGGAGGAGGTGACGCGCGGACTCCTGCCGGCCGACCAGGTGCGGCGGATCGAAGTGCCCGACGCGCGAGTCGACACAGGCGCCACCTACCTGGCCCTGCCGAAGACGCTCATTGACCAGCTTGGCCTGTACAAGGTCCGCTCGGCCACCGCGCGGACGGCTTCAGGCATGACGTCGTTCGGCATCTACAGTCCGGTGAAGCTGACTGTCCAGGGACGTTACTGCACGATCGATGTCTCCGAACTCGCCGATGACGCCCCCGTCCTGATCGGTGTCATCCCGCTCGAGATGCTCGACTTTGTGGTCGACCCCAAGGGCCAGCGGCTGATCGGCAATCCCGAGCACGGCGGAGAGTGGATGTTCGATATGTATTGAGACTGTGGCGAACCGAAACCTGACGCGGGGGTGTTGTCCGATGCTACGTGGACTTGCGATCATCATCCTGACGGCTTGCGCGAGCTTGCCATCACAACTCGACGCCCAGACCCTTCCCGTTCCCGAGAGCATCCGCGCGGAGGGGGTGCCGCCGGTTCCCGCCGCGCTGGCCGCGGAACTGAACCGCTACCAGAACATCCGCTCGGCGCGCTTCCAGGACTGGGATCAGAACGGCAGCCGGGCGATGTACATCACCACGCGGTTCGCCGACACGCCGCAGGTCCACTATCTGGCGTCTCCAGGAGGCTCGCGCCGGCAGCTCACGTTCTTTGACAACCGCGTGCTCGGCGTGGCGGCCCGGCCCAAGTACGACCAGTTCCTCTTCGAGAAGGACGAAGGCGGGGCCGAGAACAACCAGCTCTTTCTTCAGGATCGAGCCAGCGGAGCGACGCGGCGCATCACCGACGGCAAGAGCCGCAACATCGCCCCGGCCTGGTCCCGTTCGGGCGAAATCCTGGCCTGGAGCAGCAACGCCCGCGACGGCCGGAACCTGGACCTCTACCTCGCCGCGCCCGCCGATACCCACTTTCAGCGCCGATTGAAAGAAGTGAGCGGCCAGTGGACCGTCGCCGACTGGTCGCCCGACGGCACCAAGGTCATCGCCGAGGAATATATCTCCATCAATGAAGCATGTCTACACATCATCGACATCACGACCGGCCAGACGACGACCATCACGCCCCGGCGCACCGACCCCAAGGCCGAGCCCGTCTTCGCGGGAAGCCCCCGCTGGGCCAAAGACGGCAAGTCGATTTTCTTCATCAGCGATGAGAAGTCGGAGTTTCGACGGCTGGTGCAGTACGATCGGGCGGACGGCCTCAAGAGGGCATCGCTGACTCGCGCGGCTACCTGGGATGTCGAGGAATTTGACTTGAACGACGACGGCAAGACCATTGCCGTGGTCGTGAACGAGAATGGGACCGACGTGGTATACCTCACACACCCGACCGAAGCGCCAGGTCAGTTCGCCCCCGCGGGATTCCGGTCGGGGCAGATCTCGGCCTTGAAATTCCGGAGAGGTTCTCAAGAATTCGGAGTCAGTTCGCCCCCGCGGGATTCCAGTCGGGGCAGATCTCGGGCTTGGAATTCCGGAGAGGTTCTCAAGAATTGGGATTCACCCTGAGTACTCCTCGGAAATCGTCCGATGCATGCTCGTATGTATAAAAGCGCCATGAGACGGGTTTCGAACTCGAATTCAGCGGTTGTTTTGACCTTGCGCCTCTCGCCGACACCCCGAAGGGGCAGCCACATATCAGCCCCGGCGGGGGGAACCCCGCTCGCGGGGTCGGCGCGGGGAATGCTCGGGTTGGGGGTCTGCTCGGGCATACAGTATGGTAAATGAAGAAAACTTGAGAAAAAATGAGATGATTGAGAGAAACATGGCGGCTCCGCGTATGAAATAGAGAAAGGAACCCGAATACTCAGAAAAGTCGCTTCTTTGGCGCGATCGAGCTTTCCAAGCAAGCAACAGTCCACGGCCGCGGGAGCCCGAACCATGAGTATTGAGCATAAACTCAAGCCAGTGCTGGAGATCGTGGGGTCGAAGCCCGGTCAGGTCCGGCAGATCACGGGGGTTGATTTTCACATCGGCCGGCTGCCCAATCTCGATCTCTTCATCGATGACAGACGGGTTTCCCGCACGCATGCTCGGATTCAGCTTCGGCCGGATGGATCGTACGAACTGGTCGATCTGAAAAGTCAGGGCGGCACGTTCCTGAATGGCAAGAGGCTGACGGCCCATGAGCCCAGGCGGCTGCGCGACGGTGATCGGATCAGGATCATCGACCGCGAGCTGATCTTTCGCCATGCCGGATCAGTGATTCCGGAGCAGGACAATCAAGTCACGACGGTGCTCCGGACGCTTGATGATCTCAGCTCGCAGCGGCTCGTCGCGCAGTCGACTCATCCGGCCGTGGTGCTCAAGGCCGTTCTCGAGGTGGTCAGCGCGCTGGGCGGCGGCGGCGAGCTGGGTGAGAAATTGGGCCGAGCGCTCGATGGCCTGCTGGCGGTCTTCCCCCACGCCGACCGGGCCTTCATCGCCACCACCGAACACGACGGCTCGCTGTTCCTGACCGCCTTCCGCGGCCGGCATGACCGTGATTCGCGCCCCACCTTCAGCCGGGCGATCCGCGACCGCGTGCTCCGCGACGGGCAGGCCGTTCTGATCAGGGATGTCGTGAATGAAAAGATTTATACGAGTGAGAGTATCGCGTCGTTCATCAACTCGGCCATTTGCGTTCCCCTGCGGTCGCACGAGGGCGAGCCCCAGGGCTTGCTCCAGGTTGATCGCCAGTCCGGCAGCGACGTCTTCGGCGAGAAGGATCTGGAACTGCTCGCGGCGCTGGCGCTGCCCATCGGCGTCGCCCTCGAGAACCATCGGTTGCTTCAGGAGCGGGCCACCTGGACGGCCGCCCGCAAGATCCAGCTCGCGCTCTTGCCCCGAACTCAGCCTGGCATTCCAGGCTTGCGGTTCTGGGAATGTTACCGCCCCGCGCGGGAGGTGGGCGGCGACCTGTACGACTACATCGCGGTCGAACCGGCCCCATCGACATCCGCGCCAGTTCAGCCCTGGGCCGTGGGGCTGGGCGACGTCGCGGGCAAGGGGATGCCGGCGGCCTTGATATCGGCCAGCATCCGCCCCGAGATCCGGGTGCTGGCTCGTTCCGGCCTCTGTCCCGGCGAGGTCCTCTCGCGGGTGAACCGGCAGGTCTTCGAGCAGGATCTGGACGGGCGGTTCGTGACGTTTCTGCTCTGTCTGATCGATCCTTTGACGCACGCGCTCTTCGTCGCCAACGCGGGGCATCCTCCCGCGCTGCTCCGCCGCGCCGGGGGGCAAATCGAGGAAATCATCTGCGCGGGGGCCGGACCTCCGCTGGGCGTCGTGCGCGATGCGGCTTACGAGCCAACCAGGCTCATGCTTGAGCCGGGCGACACCGTCTTGCTCTACTCCGACGGCGTGGTCGACGCCCACGACAGGAAGAACGGGCTTTTTGGGCTGGACCGCCTGCGCCGCGAGTTGGCCGAGGCCCCCGCCGGCGTGGCCTCGGTGGGCGAAACCATCCTCGCGGCCGTCCGCGACCACTCCGCCGGCCGCTCCCAGTTCGACGACATCACCCTGGTCTGCTTCGGCCGCGACGCGGAATGAGAGAAAGGTATGAGGTGACGTGAAGACCAGGGCCCGGCCTACGGCCGCGCGTTCTGGTAAGATGGACCTCAGGCGTGGCGGGCGGGCCCGCCGAGCTTGGTCGATGGGCGCCGCGGGAGGAGCGAAGAAGATGAGCATCGAACTGGCGCGCCGGTTCCTTCTCGGGTGCACGGTCATCAACTACGGAATGCTCCTGGTCTGGTTTTTGATGTTCATGTTCGCACGTGACTGGCTGCGGCGGTTCCACGGCCAATGGTTTCGTCTGTCCGACGAGCAGTTTGACGCCCTGCACTATGCCGGGATGGCGATCTACAAGATCGGCATTCTCCTGTTCAACCTGGTGCCTCTGGTCGTGCTCTGGATCGTCGGTTGAAAATATTCTTCATGATCACTCCTCCCGCCGGGCCCTTCGTTCGCCGAGCTGCTTGAACTGGGGAAGGGGCTCGAGCGAGAACCTGGGGTTCGACATGGTTCCCAGCATCCGCACGACCAGAATCTGCGAGCTGGCCTCGCGCATCAGGTCGGAGAGGACCGGCAGGGGGAACCGGTCACGCCCGTAGGCGACGCTGAGCCAGAGGTCGAAATTGCCCAAGGGGTCGCGCCGGCCTTTTCCCTTCAGGCTGATGGCGTTGCCCGTCAGCTTGATCGGGTCCAGGATCGCCGTGCCGTGATCAATCCGGAAGGTCACGTCCGCCCGGTCAAAGGCGGTCTTGTTCGAGGTCCGGGGCGAGTCCAGGAGGGAAAGGTTCCGGTTCAAGAGCTCCAAGAAGCGTAGCGCGATGGGCAGTTCGCCCAGTTCTCCATCGATGATGTGCGCCTCGCCGCGGCCCTGAAGGTTGTGAATGTCGTTGCCCAGTCCGGCCAGACCGACCGCGGCGGAGAGCGAGCCACGGAACGTCTGCCGGCCCTGAATGGTTTGCGCGTAGGCCTCAAGCCGCGCTCCGGTGAGCCGCAGCGTCGCATTGTACCGGGGCGTCTCGTCCAGGCTGATCGAGCTGCTGCCCGCGAGCTTTCCCCCCAGCAGGTTGGCCGTGAGGTCCTCCAAGCGGGCCAGTCCGCGCTGGATGTGAAATGGGGACTCGAGATTGGTGATCTGCTGGCCCATCAGGCTGACGCTCGCGATGTTGACGATCCCGTGAATCTCCAGCGCATGGCCGTCGGACCAGCCGTGAACGTCCTCGAGTTGCCCCTGGATATGCTCCAGGGGAACGCCCGACTTGAGGCTGTTGTCATTGAGGACGACCAGCGTGTGGTCCCAGCGGCACCAGGCCGGTTGGCCGACGACCCCGGACCAGCCGATCTTCAGGTTCCCCCGCGCCGTGAACGGCTTGCCGTCGTCCAGGCGTTGCGCAAACTGGCCCATCAATTTAGGCATGATCCTTTGCATATTGGTATCAAAGCGAATGTCCCGCACCCAGAGGTCACTCGCGTTGAGCGCGAACCGGCCGCTGTCCTCGACCACGACGTCGCCCGATTCAAATTGCACCGGGGCGTCATGGAACAGGAAATTGACATCGCTCATCTGAACCTTGCCGTTGTCGAAGTCGAACCGGCCCCGCACGTTCTCCATTTTGAGCTCGATGGTTCCTCCCTGGTCGACGCCGGGCATGGGAGTGCGGTCGATCACGAGCTTGACGCTCGACTCCTGCCGCGGCGTGATCGTGATGTGATTGACCTCCGGTTGGCCGGGCATCACGTGAATCTCGGCGGTGACGTCGCTGGTTCCCATCGGGTTGATGATCGACCAGGTCTTCCGCCAGGCCGGCTGCAACGCCCGCCGCAGGTTGTCGTCAAACGGCAGGTTCTGGGCCTGGATGTCCAGGTCGATCTTCAGGGGCGGTTCGCCACCCGGCAGCTTGGGTCCGGGAAGCTTTTGTACTCGGCCGCTGCCAGTGATCACCGCCTGGCCGTTCCGCCCGCGCATCTTCTTGAAGATCCAGCGGTCCGGGTGCAGTTCGAGCTGGCCGGTGAGGTTGCGAACGGAATAGGGAAGGCCGACCCAGGTGATCTCGCACCGCGGGTTCAGGTCGAGATACGCGTCGATCACGAGGCATCCCTCTTCCTTGACCCTTGGGCCGCAGAGCGGTTTGCGTTTCACATGAACGCTGGCCTTGATCGAGCCGGAGGGATGAAAGTCGCTCACAACCTTGAGAATCTCCGGCCGCGGCCGAAGCGCTCCCAGGAACACATCATCGATGGGTACCGAGTCGGCATCGATCTGAAGCTCAACGATCGCGTCGGGCCCGGGGTTGACGATGGTGCCTTTCATGACCGCCGGCCGCTCGCCGACCAGCCCGTGCAGCTCAACCGAGAGCGTCTGTCCCTCCAGCGTCAGGCGGCCGCTCACGTGCTCCAGCGGATAAGGGAAATGACGGTAAGTCGTTGCCACGTCGCGACAGATCACCGTCGCCCCCACGCCCACGGGATCGCCGCCTCGCTCCCGGACCAGGTGGATGTAAGCGTCGATCTGGCCGTGCGGCTTGAAGACGTCCCAGAGCTCGTAGTACTGCGGCGGCGTGCACTCCTGAATCCGCTTGTCCAGCTCCAGTTGGATGAGATCGACCTGCAGGTCGAAGGGATCGCCCAACCCCTTCGCCACCGCCAGCTTCCCCGACGCGCGGAGGATCGTGGTGCCGTTGGAACCCTCGGCGTGCTTGATCGTGAGCAGGTTGTCCTGGACGTCCATGTCGGCTACCAGATCGTTGACGGGAAAGGGGAGCTGGGGGCATTCCCAGGCGCCCCCATGCAACTGGGCCCCGATGTCGTAGTGCAACCTTTGATCCGCTGGAGCGGCGGGATCATAGCTGATCTGGCGCAATTGCAGGTCCACTTCACCTCGTGTGAGCGCCAGGGCGTCGAACGCCGGGGCGATCTCCGGCGGCAGGCGGCGGCGGAGGTTTTCCGAGATGGTCAGTCCCGCCAGCTCGCCCCCCAGCGAGACGCTGCCCGTGGCGGGATTGATGGAGCCCTGGATGTTGAGCGTCCTGAACAGGTCTCCCCGGGCCGAGCCATCGAAGTGCAAGCAGCCGTTCTTGTCCGGCTCGATCCGCAGCGAGACGTCGCGGAGGATTGCCACGCCTTGACCGGCCGCGGCGGTCGCGGCATTCGCGATTCGACCTTGCGAGGAGCCCTGCCGCGGCTTGCTCCCCGCGCGGGTCTTCGAAAGGGCTGACTTCCGGGCCGTCGTGGCCTGACCACCTTCTTGCCCGCTTCGGATGACCCGTGCATCGCGCTGGGGTTTCCGACCGGCGGGGATCGCACTGGTTGAACTGTCCTCGGGTTCATCGACGCCGAACAGCTCGACCGTGCCGTTGCGAATCACGATGGGGGGCGGGTTCTTGAGCGCCGGGCCGGGCCAGGGATTGGCGATCAGCCCCTGAAGGTTCCAGGTGCCGTCACGCCGCCGACAAAGCCGCAAGGTCGGCTGACTGACGATCACCTCCCGAAACTCGAACTTGCCGTGCCAGACCAGCAACCGGGGATCAAGCTGGACGCTCAGCCAGGGAATGAAGGCCGTGTCGAACAACTTGCCGTCGATGCGCTGGTGGAGATGGATCTTCGGGACCTTGACCTGTCCCGCGCGCAAGAGCAAGACGTCCACCTGCCCCATGTCGACGATCGACCTGGGGAAGAACCGCGCCGCCTGGGCCTTGATCAGTCGCGAGGCCGTGTCGCTATCGGTCACGACCGTGTAGGCGAACCAGGCAAGGCCGGCCGCGATCAACACGCAGAGGACCAGCCCCCAGCCGATCACCTTCACAAGCCGTCGCCAGAACCGCCTCCGCCGCATTCCCTGGGCCTCCTTGCCGGAATCTCGCCAAGCGTAGGGTGGGTCAGCGAAGCGCAACCTACCGAAATTGAAACGCGGGAGGATGGTGGGTTGCGTTTCGCTTCGCTTCGCTTCACTGACCCACCCTACAGATTCACCTCCCGGCTATCTTCGCCAGCCCCATCGCCGCCAGCACCAATGCTGACGCCTCGGCCGGAATCCGGTACCGCATCGAGCTGGCGAAGATCATGTGCAACAGACAGAAATAGAGCAAAGGGCCTGCCAGCAGCACCCAGGCCCGCACATCGCCCCGACTTTGCCAGAGCCCCAGGCCCATGCTCGCCAGCAACGGGACCATCACGATCGCGCTGGCCAGGCCCACGATCAGGGCGCGAAATCCCGCCGCGCTGGGCCAGGGGCACCAGTATCGTCCCAGCTTGACCAGCGCCAGGTGAAGCACGCGCGCGGGCTCTTGCCAGGCGAAGGCCAGCGCCCGACGCGTCAGCTCACGGTCCTGGTCCAGCTCATCGAGGGGCCAGACATCCGGCGCTCCCAGGAACTCCATGTTGCTGGCGCCGGTCGCATCGGGATTGAGCCCGTCGTAGAGGCTGGCCCCCATCCAGAGCGCCGTGGGGACGAACCGGCCGTAAATGCGTGCATTGTGCAGCCACCACGGGGCCATCACGACGACCAGGCCCAGCGCCATCACCACCAGCACTCGAATCGCGGTCCAGAATCGGGATCGAATCTCCCCGGGCAGGTGCAATCTGCCCCAGCCCCAGACGGCCATCATGACTGGGACGAACAGCGCCCAGGATGGTCTGGTCAAAATCGCCGCGCCACTGGCCAGCCCGACGCCGAAGACAATCAGCAGCTCGCGACTCCGCATCTGCCCTTTGCCATCTGCCATCCGCCCTTTGCCCTTTGCCCTTTGCCCTTTGCCATCTGCCATCTGCCCTTTGCCATCTGCCATCTGCCCTTTGCCATCTGCCATCTGCCATCTGCCATTCCAAAGGACCGCCATTCCCCACAGTGCCAGAAGCATCAAGGGAACAAAAACGGCTTCGGAGAGGAGCAAGGCCGACATCACGATCAGGTATGGATGCAAGGCTGTCAAAGCGGCTGCCAGCAGGGGCACGCTCCAGGTCCGGTTCGCGTTTCCTTGCCGACCGGGCGATGGCTCTTGCTCACCGCTCACCTCCAGGCTGAGCCGGTAAACTAGCCAGACGGTCAGCATTCCGAAGATCGCCTGAACCAGCCGGGCGCTCAGGGGATGGTCTCCGAGCGCGGCGCGACAGCCCGCCAGGAAGACCGGATAACCCGGCGGCCGGAGCGCGAAGTGGGGAATATCTCCATAGTACATGATCTCGTAAGGCGTTCCCCGGCGGATGGTTCCGGCCAGCAACCAGTAGTAACCGGAGTCATCGAAGATGCAGATCCGGTCGGGCGACTGCCTCCGGACGTACCACTCCACGGCCACCGCCGCCGCCACGCGGAGGAAGAGCGCCAGCTCGAGAATCCTGCCGAGGGGTGCCGGACGCGTTCTATGGTTCTGACTAGAAGCACCGGCAGACGCGGGCAGAGCATCTTGATCTGCTGAGTCCGACATGCGCGGCCACTCGCTCCTGGGACGTTGAGGAAGTTTTCAACACTTCGGGAGGTGACCGAACGGATACCGGATCGTAGGCCAAAGCCGCAAAGACGTCAATCACAAGTCGCCAGGCAGGCAACCTGAGGGAATAGGGAAGTTTGGGAGTGGTAAGGAATTCGCATTTCGACCCCGGAGCCCAGAAGCATTCGTTCATCGTTTCATGTGTAGCTCAGGTGATCTGTGGGTTGACGCGTGTTGTCACACTGTCAAGCACGAAAGTGCTCGAACGTGAAAATTGTCACCGAATGCTTGTCACAGAATTCGCTAGCGACGTATGTTTGCGTTGAACCGCGAACGACGTTGTCGTCGCCTTCCCTCTCGCAGCTCCAGCATTACATCTTTGAGGAATTCATCCATGATCCAGCACCTGTGGGACCATGCTCGGTCCACGCGCCGACATCACGCCGCATCGAGACGCCGGACGGCCATGAAGCCGGAGATTCTGCGCCTCGAAGAGCGATTGAATCTCTCGACGACCTTGGGTGCCGCTTTTCTGGGGGATAGTGGCACGGGGTGGTATCCTCCGGACACCAACCTGGCGGCGGGGCCGAATGATGTGGTGGAAAGCGTCAACGAGGCGATCGCGATCTACAACAAATCGACCGGCGCGCTGGTGTCGAGTGAGTCGCTGCCCAGTCTGTTTTCGGGCTTTGACTCCGGCGGCGGCTCGGGGATGTTCGACCCTTCGGTGATGTACGACAGCCAGGCGGGCCGGTTCGTCGTGGTGGCTCAGGTCGACGACTCGTCCAACCACAAGTCGTACGTCGACCTGGCCGTCTCCAACTCGTCGGACCCGACGCAGGGGTTCACGGAACGGCAGCAGATCGAGGTCGATGAGGGGGGGAACTACTGGGTCGACAACGGCAAGCTGGGGGGCAACGCCGACGCCTACGTGTTCACCGGCAACCTGTACACCTTCTCGGGCGCCTACGCGCAGGAGCTGGTGCTCACCGTCGACAAGAGCTCGGTGCTCGATCAGAACTCCGCGACCCTGACCGATTATCTGGTGAACCGGTCGGGCAACTTCTCGATGATCCCCGCCCGGATGCAAGGCTCGGCCTCCGGAGGACCGATGTGGTTCGTCGAGACGAACTGGAGCGGCGGCAGCTCGATCGACGTGGTGAAGATGACCAACGTTGACACCGCCAACCCCAGCTTCACCGACTACAACTTGCCGGTCAATTCCTACAGCAACAACACCTCGCCCATCCAGCCCGGTGGGACCGTGGGCATTGTCGACAGCCGCACGCTCAACGTCGAGTGGAACAACAATTATCTGGTCGCTGGCTTCGATTCCGCCTCGGGATCGGACGCGGCGGCCGCCTGGGTCCAGTTCAACACCAGCGGCGCCAACCCCCAGCTTACCCAGCAAGGGCTGATCCATCCCGCCAGCGGTGTACAGACCTACTTCCCGGCCGTCAGCGTGGATTCCAGCGGCGACATGGGCATGACGTACATGGAGTCCTCATCAACCGAATATGTTTCCATGTACATCACCGGCCGGCTCGCCTCCGACCCAGCCAACACGATGGAGCCCGCCACGCTGGTGAAGGCGGGGGCGGCCACGCTCAACCCCAGCCGCGCGGGAGATTATGGCGGCCTGGTGCTCGACCCGTCGACCGCGAACACATTCTGGGCCGGGAATGAATACGCCCAGAGCAACGGATCGTGGGGCACCTGGATCACGCAATTCACGGTCGGGACCAACTCCAACAGTCAGCCCCCCACCGTGACGTCACCCGCCAGCGCCAGCCCCAACCCGGTCACCGGCACTACCACCAACCTCAGCGTGCAGGCCACCGATTCCGGCGGAGCCTCGAGCCTGACCTACAACTGGGCTGTGACCTCCCAGCCTTCCGGCGTCCCCGCCCCCAGCTTCAGCACCAACGGCACGGGCGCGGCCCAGAACACCACGGCTACCTTCTACGCCGCCGGCAGTTACACCTTCGCGGTCACCATCACCGACACATCGAGCCTGAGCGTCACCAGCAGCGTCGCCCTCACGGTGGACCAGACCGAGACGAGCATCAGTGTCTCGCCCGGCAGTGTGATCTTGAGCCCCGGCGCGACCCAGCAGTTCACCGCAACCGCGCTGGACCAGTTCGGCAACGCCATGGCGTCTCAGCCCACCTTCGCCTGGTCCGTCGGCACCGGCGGCGGGACCATCAGCAGCATTGGGCTCTACACGGCGCCCTCGGCAACCGGCACCGCGACCATCCAGGCGACGGCGGGATCGATGAGCGGCGCCGCCAGCGTCACCGTCGCCAACGCTCCCGCGGCCCCCTCGAACCTGACGGCCACGGCCGTCTCGCGGTCCCAGGTCAACCTCTCCTGGATCAACAACGCGACCGACCAGACCGGCTTCATCATCGAGCGGTCCG
>JBMFUH010000051.1:0-16026 GCA_049966735.1 Isosphaeraceae bacterium | reverse complement strand
GAGCAGGCCGTCGGCCCCCAGCTTGGCCAGGAAGCGAAACAGGTTCGCCTCGCGCGGCTTCTCAATCCGTGGCGTGGCCAGAAAGATCGTCGCGCCACCGCGCCTGGCCGCGTCGACAGCCTTGGCATATTCCTTGATGTCCTGATAATCGGCATAGACCGTCGTGATCCCCTGAGCGAGCGCCGCCTCAATCTGATCGGTCCGGCGGCAGAGGACCGCCAAGCTCGTACCAGCGGAGGGCTGGGCCCGTTCGGCTTCCGCCTGGTTCGCACGCTCGCGGAGAATCGGCGCCAGGAGCGTGGGGAGCACGGGCTCGGCGGCGATCGTCCGGGATGGAGGTATATCGGCCAGCGCGTCGAGCTTTTCCACCAGCTCGCGGCGGAGCTGGTTGAGCAGGCTCTTGGGAATCATCGGCCCGCCCTGGATCGTGGCCCGCAGCTCGCGGAGGCGATAGACCGTCCCTCCGAGTCGGCCAAGCTGATCACGCAAGAGAGTCTCATCGGCCGGCCGCGAACGGGCCGCTTCCAGCGCCGCGGGGCTGGTCACGACGGCGCGATGCCCTGTCGCGGTGCGTGCCTCAATTTGAAGCGGTCGACCGACTCCAGCCTCCACGGCAACATCGAGATCCACCAGCCGGCTCGGTGGGCCTTGGTAGGTTCGGCGCAGTCGTGCGGAAAGTTCGGGATCATCGGTCTTCCAGGCCCCCTGCCCCGGATGGACCTGGCCCAGATCGATCACCTCGCGGCCCAGGCGGATCTCGATGCGGTCGTTCGGCCGTTCGATTACCGCGTAGACTCGTCCTCCCTGCTCGGGAATTCCGCGCCTGTCGTCGCCGTCGAAGACCACGCCGTCGCCGGGTTTCACGTTTGTTTCGCACGCGAGCTGAACGCCTCGGCCCGTCACCGCGATCACCTCGCCCAGGAAGAGCCCGCGCTTCTTGGCGTAGTCGCCGCGAACCAGCACTTTGTGATTGTTGCCGTCCAGGAAGCCGTGGCTGAACCCACGCGAGAACGAGAGCTGCATCTCCTCGACATCCCGGCGGGAGAAAGCAACGGGCCGGCCCTCCCAGGCCGCGTCGATCGCCTGGCGGTAGTGGTGGGTGATGTTGGCCACGTACTCGGCCGACTTGAGGCGGCCTTCGATCTTCAAGCCGGCCACTCCCAGCTCGATCAAGCGCGGGATCAAATCGAAGGCGGCAAGGTCTTGCGGACTCAGGAGATACTGCGTCCTGTCCAGGTCGACGCGCTGGCCGTCGCGGACGATCTCGTAGGGCATCCGGCAAGCCTGGGCGCACTCTCCGCGGTTGGCCGAGCGGCCCCCCAGGGCCTCGCTGGTGAGGCACTGGCCGGAATAGGCCACGCAGAGCGCGCCGTGGACAAACACCTCGACCGGCATGTCGGTCTGGCCTCGAATCTTGCCGATCTCATCGAGTGACAGCTCGCGGGCCAGGATTACCCGCGAACAGCCCAGTTCCCTGGCCAGCTCCAGGCCAGGGGCGCTGGTGAGCGACATCTGGGTCGAGGCGTGGATCTCGACGTCGGGACTGATCGCCCGGATCAACCTGGCCAATCCCAGATCCTGGATGATGATGGCGTCGACGCCCGAACCGACCAGCTCGCGAACGCCGCGTTCGACCTCGGCCAGCTCGTCGGTGAAGATCAGGGTGTTCAACGTCACGTAGCCGCGGACCCCTCGATGATGGAGCAGCGACATGACCTCGGCCAGGGCGCCGGTAGGGAAATTCGCGGCCCGGATTCGGGCATTGTGCCGCTCCAGACCGAAATAAACGGCATCCGCGCCGTTCTCGACGGCCGCCCAAAGGCAGTCGATATCTCCGGCCGGAGCGAGAAGTTCGGGCTTGACGGCCACCCCCCCACGCACGACTTGCGGACCATCTGACCCGACCTGAACCGAGTGGAGCATGCAAGCTTCCTCGAGTTGGGCGTTCGGTTTCTCCAGGAAGTATTATGGAGTGCCGAGCTCCGACAACAAGAGCACGGGAGGCGTGCCAAATAGGACCGTTATCAACCGGCCATCCGGGATTGCCAATGTGCAATTAATGTTTTACACTAGTCAATACTGGAGGGATCGCAATCTTGGGTCGTATAATAGGACTGAAGCTCAGGGTCGCGGCATTCGGGGTCCTGAGCCAGAACAGTGTTGAGTCACCCACGCCGCTTGCAGCGAGAGATGATGGCGAGAGCTGATGCTCGCTGGATCACTCGATAGCCGAAAGCTCCCTCCTTTTTTCCCCTGCCGAGGCAGTTTTGAGCTGCCTTGACAATCTGCCTGCCGTCCGCCCGCGAGGTTGCAGGTTGCACCTGACCGATCTCGGGGCACCCGGACCGATTTTCGGCCCGAGCCACGCCATAGCCAACAAGGAGTCGAATTGATGAGCCAGAAAAGGACCTCTGGGCCATCCCTTCCCACCGCCCTGTTGACTTGCTTGCTGGTCGCCGTGGTGACCGTTTGCATTGTCTTCTGGACAAGGGGACGCCATCGCTCGGTTTTGCCCGCTCAGAAGTACGTCTTGGCCCACGTCGAGCGGACCGACCTCTTCCCGGCCTTGACGGCTGGCGGAATGGTGGAAAGCACCGAGCGTACGGTCATCCAGTGCGAACTCGAGAACATCCACGCGGGTGTCATGGGCCAGCGGGTCTGGGCGGGAGGGGCATCGGTCCTTCTGAGCATCGTTCCTGACGGCTCGGTTGTCCACAAAGGGGACGTGCTGGCCGTGCTGGATTCGTCCGACTATGAAGAAGTCTTGCGCCAGCAAAAGATGACCGTCGAGCGGGTACGGGCGGACTTCAAGGCGGCCGAACTGACCAACGAGATTGCCAAGCTGGCCGTCCACGAGTTCCGCGACGGCTCAATGAAGGAAGCGATCAAGGAGTTCGAGGGGAGTGTGGCCCTGGCCGAATCAGACCTGGTTCGCATCAAGGATCGGCTGGACTGGGCCAGACGGATGAAGAAGAAGGGATATGTACCCGCCGCCCAGGTCACCACCGAGGAGTACAACTACGCGCTGGCAAACTTCGCCCTCAGTGAGGAACGAGCCGCCTACGAGCTCTACACCAAGTGGCTGGCGCCTCACACCTTGCGTGAGCTGGAAGTGAATGTTATCGGCACGCAGGCCACGCTCAATTACCAGCACAGCCGGTTGAATCGCGTTCTCGATCGCCAGGCCAAGCTGGAAAAACAGGTGGAACTGTGCACGATCCGGGCGCCGCACGACGGGTTCGTCATCTACGCCAACGACAATCGCCGCCAGATCATCATCGAGGAAGGGATGGACGTCCGCCAGCGGCAGACCCTCATGTACCTGCCCGAGCTGGACAAGCTGGAAGTCGTGACCCCGCTGCACGAATCCATCGTCCGGGAGGTGGCCAAGGGAATGCGGGCCAAGGTCCGCGTGGAGGGGCTGCCGGGGCGAACACTCGAAGGGTGCGTGACCGAGATCGCCACGTTGCCGACCTTCAACTGGTTCTCCGACGTACGCTACTTCGACAGCAAGGTGAGGCTGGAAAACCCGCCGCGGGGCATTCTTCCGGGGATGACGGCTCAGGTCGAGATCTCACTCGATCGGAAAGATGATGTCCTGGCGGTGCCGACCCTGGCCATCGCCCACGAGGACGGACGCGAGTTCTGCTACGTGGTTCATGACGACGGCCTGGAACGGCGCGAGGTCCGGCTGGGCGAGGGAACCCGAGACATGCTCGAGATCAGCGAGGGGCTGCACGAGGGAGAAGACGTCGTGCTCAATCCGCTCTCCTCGCAAGTCGAAGAGGACATCACCGACGAGACCCTCCTCATATCCGGGGCCAAGCGCGCGGGCGGGACCGTCGAGAAGGTGGCCGATTTGCCCGCGCGCGACATGAGCCGGAAAGCACCCGCGGCGAGCCAGTCAGACACATTGCAGTGATCGGGGCAGCCGCGACGATCGGAACACCTCCAGTTACCATCAGGCGGTTCGGCCACTGAGCGCTCGGGCGGGCTCCGGCCGAAGAGGAAAGCGGGCCTCGCTGTCATTGGTTCTTGGTCATCGGTCCTCAGTCCTTAGTCCTTGGTTCCGACTGAGGGCCGAAGGACTAAGGACAGCGAGCGGAAGGACCAAGGACTGAGGACTGAAGTTCCCCATGTGTGCCAAACGCGCCAGTTCGTCCGAAACATCCGGTTCCGTCGATCATGCGGTCACCAACGCGATCCTGATCGCCGCGGCCCTCGCATGGGGGCTGAACCTGCTCTTTCAGCGAGGAAGGCTGACCTGGCCGCCACTGGCCCTCCTGTCGAGCCTCTCCACCCTCGCCGGCTGCCTGGCGCTCGTCGGGCCCTTGATCCTGGCGCGCTCGGGCCGTGCTCAGGGGAACCTGGGCGAACTGGTCTGGCTCACCGGCGGCCTTTTGATCTGGCTCTTTGACCTGGCCGGAGCCCTGCGGGGTCAGGCTCGCGGCTTGAACTGGACATCCCCGCTGGGCGACCGCACCATGGGGCTGGTGATCCTGGCTGTTCTCCTGGCGGGCTGGAAATGCGGCCGGGCGGAACACGACTGGTCGTGGACAAATGTCACAGGCTGGGCTCTGGGTTTCTGCTGGATCAGCCTGGGAATTGTCTCCTGGTTCTTCACGCCATCGCCGGGTCTCGCGGCGCTGGCCGCGCGCTGATCCTTGACGACTTTCGTCCCACCGATTAGCCTCGATGGGAACGTGGTGAACCCTGGTCACGCCTGCTCCTTCGTGTACCGACATCGATCAATCGCGTCATCCAGACCGACCAGGGCACCGGGAGGATCTGATTCGTGGCGACCGATCAAAAGACAACCGACATCCTGACCGAACCGGCCGTGGTCTCTGCCATCGAAAATGAACTGCCTACTTACCGGGCAATCAGCACCCAGGCCGTTTTCAGCATTGTCTGCGGAATCCTGGCACTCCTGAGTGTGGCCAACTCCTATTTCTTCTTGTTCGCGATTCTGGCCGTGGTTCTCGGCGTCCTGGCCGACCGAAAGATTCAGCGCTATCCCGACGTCCTCACCGGCAGAGGGTTGGCGAAGGCCGGTGTGGCCATGGGGCTGATCTTCGGCCTGGGCATCTTCACCTACTCCACTGTCCAGGGGGTGATCCACAGCCATAAAGCTCGGGACTTCGCCAAGTACTACGCGGACGTCATCAAGACCAAAGGCATGGCCGAACTGCTGTGGCTGCAACTCCCCCCCTCCCAGCGTAAGAGCGTCTCACCGGCGGAAGCACTGGAGAAGTGGCAGGGCTCGAAGCGGCAGGAACAGGCCATGTTGGAGATCAAGATCACCGATCTCCGCAACCTCAAGAAAAGGCTCGACTCATCGCAAGATCAGGAAATCCGCTTCGTGAAGCTGGAAAACGAGGGCTCCGAAGGGCTCACACTCTACGCTCAAGCACTCTACGAGGTGCACGGCCCTGCCACCAAGAACTTCCCCGAGAAAGAATACGCCCTGGTCACCTTCAAAGGCATCGTTGAGGAAGGGCAGAAGGGCTACGGCTGGCTCGAAGAAGGCGTCGCCTACCCCTACAAGCCAGGCACAGGCTCACTTCCCGAGAAACCCGTCGACGACGGCCACGGGCATGGGCATGCACACTGACTGCTTGCTTCCCGCGCGGCGGGCATCTCCGGTTGAACTCGAGCACGCTTCGAGGGTCGGCCTTCCCCTTCTCTCCTGACTAAATCGCCTGGTGCGTCGCGGCCAAACGACGCACCGCCTCATCCACTCCCTTTCGGCGCGCCTTCGCGCCTTGTAGGATGAGAGCGATCGTGCGGACTTCAGCCTGCACACCAAGGCCGGTGGACCGGGATATCGTGCCCCGCTCCCGGCGATCCTCTTTGCTTCCAGGAGATGACACCACCATGCCAAGGTCACACCCGCTCTCCTTCACGCAAGGTTCGACGCGGCTCGGCGCTCTGGTCGTCTCGCTCGTGGCGGGACTGGCTCTCGTTGCCTCATCGGCGGTTCTGGGCCAGCTCCAGCCCTTTCAGCCCCTCGGGGCAGCCCTGACGCAGAACATCAAGTTCGCCTCGCCGGTCCCGTACCAGGTCTTTCAGCGCGACGCGAACAACCGCGCGGAGGTCCCGCTTGTCCTCAATGAATCCAGCAAGGACGTGAAGATCACGGATGCACGAATCAATATGATGATGACCGCGAGCCCCAACGGCCCCAAGTTCGTCGACGGCAAGCTCGTCGGCGTCCCGGTCGGTGGGCCGTACACCATCAATGTCACGATCAAGAAGGAAAAGACCACCACTCAAGCGACGATCGGCCCGATCTTCGTCGGCGACCTCTGGGTGCTGTCCGGACAGTCGAACATGGAAGGCGTGGGCGACCTGATCGACGTCACGCCGCCCAATCCCCAGGTCATGTGCCTGGGAATGGATGGCAAGTGGGCGCGGGCCGAGGAACCGTTGCACTGGCTGGTTGATTCGCCCGACCCGGTTCACTCGGGAGACCCCAAGGACCGTGCCGCGCGGTCGGCGCAACAGCACAAGACGCGAACCAAGGGGGCCGGCCTGGGCCTGCCGTTCGCGGTCGCCCTGGTCGAACAAACCCAGGTGCCGATCGGACTGGTCCCCTGCGCCCACGGCGGCACCAGCATGGAGCAGTGGAACCCGGCCAAGAAGGGCGAAGGGGGCAAAAGCCTGTACGGTTCCATGCTCCGCCAGATCAAGCTGGCCGGCGGCAAGGTCAAGGGAGTGCTCTGGTACCAGGGAGAGAGCGACGCCAACCCGGAGGCCGCCAAGAAGTACGGCAAGGTCTTCACCGACTTCATCGCCTCGGTCCGGGCTGACCTGGGTGAGTCCGACTTGCCTTTCTACTTCGTGCAGATTGGCCGCTTCGTCTCTGGCGGCGATCCCAAACCCTGGAACACCGTGCAGGAAGTTCAACGGAAATTGCCCGACTGCGTCCCCAACACCGCTGTGATCTCGGTGATCGATCTCGAGCTGGACGACGCGATCCACGTGGGCACACAGGGGCAAAAACGGGCGGGGCAACGCCTGGCCAGGATCGCCGAGCGCGAACTCTTCGGCCGGGTCGGTGCCACGACCCCCACGTTTGAACGGGTCTCCCGCGGTCCCCACAACACGTTGATCGTCGAATTCAAGGGCGTCAACATGGGTCCCGGCATGGGCGGTATGCGCCGCATGGATGGAATGGCCCAGCGCGGCATGAACAACATGCCGATGCAAGTGCAGATGCAAATACAGCAGATGCGGATGATGCAGGGCATGCAGAGCCCGGGCGGACCCAGTGGAGTCGGCTTGGGACCAGACCGGCACATCATGGGTTTCTCGATCCGCAAGGAAGACGGCGCGGAGATTCCCTTGATCTTCGAGGCGGCCGTCGGGCGCGCTCGCGACACGGTGGTCCTGAAACTGACCGGGCCGGTCCCTCCCAAGTCGTTCCTCTGGTACGGCCATGGCCTGAACCCGGACTGCAACCTGACCGACACCGCCGACATGGCGGTCCCCGTGTTCGGCCCGATCGCGCTGGATGCGATTCCGGAATTCAAGCCACCGTCGATTGCGACAACGGGCCCCGCCATGCGCGGGACGGTGCCCTCACACTCCGCTGCTCCGGCCCCGAAACCCCATGCGCCGGCCCAGACCAGCCATTCGCAGGGGCCGATCAAGGTCCTGATCATCACCGGTGACCACGGACACGACTGGAAGGCGACCACCCCGGTGCTCAAGGAGATCCTCACGAAAGACAAGCAGATCTCCGTCGACGTCACCACCACGCCAGCCAAGGACCTGACCGACTCCAACCTGGCAAAGTACGACGTCCTGCTGCTCAATTACAAGGACACGCCCAATGGTCCGCCCGAGACCAAGTGGTCCGACGCCAACAAGGCGGCGTTCTTGAAGGCCGTGAAGGACGAAGGTAAGGGACTGGTCGTCTTCCACTTTGCCTCGGCCGCGTTTCCCAAGTGGGACGAGTTCGGCAAGGCCATTGCCGGCGGCTGGCGGTCGCAAGGATACCACGGCCCGAAGCACGTTTACACGGTGAAGAAGACCGCGGTCAAGCATCCGATCTCCGACGGCCTGCCCGCCCAGTTCACGCACACGATCGACGAACTGTACCAGAACTCGGTGATGGTGCCCGGCAACGTGGTTTTGGCCACGGCCTATTCCGACCCCAAGAAGCCCCGGGGCACGGGAAAGGACGAGCCGCTTATCTGGGTGAACCATTACGGCAAGGGCCGGGTTTACAACAACGCGCTGGGGCATGACCCCGAGGCCATGTCCAACCCCAACTTCCGGGCGTGGATGCTCCGGGGGGTGATCTGGGCGGCCAACAAAGGAGAAATTGGCACGCAGACAAGCGCGGCCCCGCGCGTGCGCTTGCTACCTCGCGCCGAGTATCTCGACAAGATGAAGGCCGGCTGGATCGGCCAGATGGCTGGCGTGGCCGTGGGCGCACCGACCGAGTTTCACCACCAGGGAGAGATCGTGCCGGCCGGCGAGGTGCCGCACTGGAAGCCGGAGATGATCAACCAGTTCAACCAGGACGACATCTATGTTGAGATGACGTTCCTGCGGACGCTTGAACAGCATGGCCTGGGGGCTTCGGCCCGCCAGGCCGGCATCGACTTCGCCAACAGCCGCTACCCGCTCTGGCACGCCAACAGGGCGGGGCGCGACCTCTTGCGCGGCGGCATCGCTCCGCCCGACTCGGGTCACCCCGCGAAGAACAAGCACGCCGACGACATCGACTACCAGATCGAGGCCGACTTCTCGGGCCTGATCGCCCCCGGAATGCCGGGCACGGCCGTCGCGCTGGGCGAGAAATTCGGCCGGTTGATGAACGCGGGCGACGGCCTCTACGGCGGCCAGTTCGTGGGGGCGTTGTACGCCGAAGCCTTCTTTGAACGGGACCCCGTCAAGATCGTCCAGGCCGGCCTCGCGGCCATTCCCAGCCAGAGCCAGTACCACGAGTGCATCAGCGACGTCCTGGCCTGGCACAAGCAGAAACCCGATGATTGGGAGTGGACCTGGAACAAGGTCAACGAGAAATACCACAAGAACCTGGCCTACCGCCGGTCCTCGTGCAGCAAAAACGAGAAGGTCCCGTACAAGTTCAACATCGATGCGAAGTTGAACGGTGCCTATATCGTCATGGGACTGCTCTATGGCAAGGGCGATCCGGATCGGACGATCACGATCGCGACCCGGTGCGGGCAAGACTCTGACTGCAACCCCTCGAGTGCCGCGGGCGTGCTGTTCACGACCATCGGCTATGCGAAGCTGCCCCAGCGGTTCGTCAAGGCGCTGGACACGACCAGGAAGTTCAACTCGACTTCGTACACGTTTCCCAAGCTGATTTCCGTCTGCGAGCAGCTTGCCGATCAGGCCGTGGTCCAGGCGGGCGGGCGCATCGACAAGAGCGCCGACGGCACCCAGACCTACATCATCCCGGTCCAGCAAGTCAAGCCGAGCGCCTACGCCCCGTGCTGGGCCCCCGGCCCGCTGGCGGGCAGCCGGTTCACGCCGGAGGAGATGAAGCAGATCAAGCCCGAGGGCAAGTGAAGTGGGCAGTCGGCGGTGGGCAGTGGGCAGTGGGCGGTGAAGTGAGGCTCGCCTTCTCGACCGAGGGTCTGTCCCGTTCGCCATCTGACTTTGCAATTTGCCATCTGGCATTTGCCTTTGGAATCTCATTGATGAGAGCCATTTCCCATCGTGGTCCCTCCTGGCCAGCATGACTACAGCACTGTCCGGCTCTCGCGGCACGCGCTTGGGCGGTTCGTGGAACGGCTGGGCAGTGAGCCCGAGCGCGCCGAGGCAGAACTGAGACAATCGCTCATGCGGACAAAGCGGCTGGGCCGGAATCCGCACAACGGCGCCATCGCCGTGCTGGCGCTGCACGGTCAGCGCGCCTTTGTGGCGATCCTCCAGGACAACGTCTGCACAACCGTGTTGACCTGGAACCAGTTCGTTCCCTCTCTGAGCGAGTTTGGCCGCGTCAAGCTACCGCGCCGGCGCGGGCGAATGCTCGACCGGCTGGGCCGGCCGCCTGAAGTCGAGGATGATCGACCATCGTGAGGCAACAGCGGTTGAGAGGAAGGCAACCGAATCAATGCACCGGCAAGAGTTCGGTGATGGCGTCCTGGACGTCTTTCATCTTGATGGGCTTGGAGAGGACCCTGAGCCGCTCGATCGGGGGCAGCTTGTCCCGGAGGGCCCCTTGGCGGGGGCCGAGCAAGACCAGGGCGACCAGGGGATGACCATCCTCCTCGGCTTTGTCTTGCATGTCGGCGATCGCCTCGACGGCGGCCTCGCCCAGTCCGTCGGTATCGAGGATCACGGCGTCGGAGGGAGACTCCCGGTAGCGGTCGGCGGCCCGCTCGGCATCGCTCATGAGGAGCACGCGGTAGCCCATCCGGCTCAGTTGCTTGCGCAAGGCGTCCTGAATCTCGGCCTGGGCCTCGACGCAGAGCACGCTCTGGGATGGAGCCTCCTTGACTTCGTGTTCCTCGGCAACGGAGACCTCGCTTGACTCCTCTGGGGCCGGCTGAATCTCTTCGAAGAATTCTTCGATCGGCACATCTTCGTCCAGGTCTTGCACCTTGCGGGCGAATTCGCGGACCTCGGCGGCTGCCGGATCAATCGAGGCCTGGTAATCCTCGAGATCGGAGACGACCTGGTGCATGTGCTGATAGCGGGCCTTGAGGTCCATCTTCATCATCTTCTCGATGATCACCGCCAGGGGCTCGGCCGGAGCGTAACGGTGCTCGCTGATCGGCTTGATCACGCCAAAGGATCGCTTGAGCATCTTCTTGAGCGGGTCTGTGCTCTCGGAATCCTCCAGCGCCACCTGACCGGTCAGCATCTGATAGAAGACGCAACCCAGAAAGAAAATGTCGGAGCGCGGGTCTCCCTTGGGGCTGCCGCAGGTCCGCTCGAGCGCCGAGTAATCCACCGTGCGCTGGCTGGTGATGGTCTGCTGGCTCCCATCTCCCTCAATTGTGGCCAGGCCGAAATCGACCAGCTTGGCCTTTCCCGAGTTCGAGATCAGGATGTTGGTGGCCTTCAGGTCGCGGTGGGTCACCCCCCGCTCGTGAGAAAACGCCAGCCCCCGCGCCAGCCCCAGCATGAGCGGCAACGCGTCCTTGTCCTGGATCCGGAGCCGCAGCCGCAGGAACTCACGCAGGTTCATCCCCTCGACGTACTCCATGATCATATAATGGCGGTTTTCTTGCTGTCCCTGGTCGAGCACCTCGACGATGTTGGGGTGACGCAGCCTCGTCCCGGCCTCGGCCTCCTTGTGGAACCGCTCCACGGCCTGGGAAATCTGGGCGAAGCGGTTGCGCAAGACCTTGATGGCCACCGGCGAGCCGTTGTCGTTGTGCGCTCCGCGGTAGACGCGGGCGAACGTACCCTCGGCCAGATGAAAGAGAGCCCGATAATTGCCGTAGAAGAAACTCGACGGGTCTCCTTTCTTGAGCCGCTCGAGCTGCCAGCTTGTCAGCCACCCCTTGCGCATCAAGGTTCGAATCAAGGCCTGTCCCGAGCCGTCCTCGGCATCAGCCCGACCCTCCCTGTATTGCTCGCGCGAGATCAGACCGATCAGGGTCAACTGATCAACCAGCGACTCGATATCAACTTCTGCAGCCATGGCTCGCTCTTCCTGACCCAGGGAGACCTGGGAGAGACTGGACCCCCAGCCGCCCCTTCGCGCAACGTGAGGGGGCGACGATACAAAGTTCATGTATTCTACCGAATCCACCGCGCCAAGAAACCACTTCGAGCGGCGCCATTTCTTCCACTGAACGTACTCTCGTGAAACCGGAGCGTGACGACCCGCGAAGTTCTTACCAACCCCCTCTTGCCAGAGTGAGTTCCGGAACCGTCACCGGCCTTGTCCTTTCCGGCTAGGTTAGGCCGACTCAGCAGCCGATTTCCAACTTTCTTGCCAAGAAAAATTGACTATGACACCCCAGTTGTCACTGCCGGGAGTTAGGTTGCTCTACGAGGGGTGTCCCGGAGAGCGCGACTCGCCGGGATCGGGCCCCCGCGAGGTTCGATCGCCACCGCGCAGGCGCGGCAGGACGAGATCATCTCCAAGGGTAAGCCAAACGGGGTCGAGAGAGACCTCAAGGTCGGCGCAAAGAGGAGTCATAGAGGATGCACCCAGTATCAGGACAGGTCGACACAATCGCCTCAGCCAAAGGGACTATCGCCGCAACTGGAACTGTCGCCACCTGCCCGGAATGGGCAAACCGACGCGCCACGGAGCAGGCGACGCGCGCCGCCAAGGCCCGCCAGTGCAGCGGACGAAGGCGGTTCGTTGACCCAACGACCTGCGAGCGCGATTACTCCGAGGCCGAACTCGAGTTCATGCTCGCAATGAACGAGTACAAGCACAAAAGCGGTCGGATGTTTCCCACGTGGAGCGAAGTTCTGGAGGTTTTGCGTGGTTTGGGTTACGAAAAAGCTACCCTTACCGGTACAGAGTAAACTGACCTGAAGCTCCCCGCCCAGACCATCACGATGGGAGCCTCTCGACCGTTTCACCTTGAAGCGGATACCTGAGATTCCTGGCGTGTCGTCTTCGATCCCCAACCGTTGACAGTCGCGCCCAAACTCCCTATCGTGAACCCAATTCGTTCGTTGCCAAGCGCTTCGAGCCGGCCTGGCGGAGCCCAGCAAGCGCGCTTCCAGACGATTCTCGGATTTGGTCTCCGCAACTTGCTTTCCCCGATCGAGTTTCCAGGGAAAACAACGTCGCGGGCCGGCTCGGTTTCTTTTTTTGGCTCCGGCCTTGCCGCGAAAACGCCCCATGACTGTACGGACCCGTTTCGCCCCCAGTCCGACCGGTTACTTGCACATTGGCGGAGTCAGGACGGCTCTTTTCAACTGGCTGCTGGCCCGTCATCACGGCGGCCAGTTCGTCCTGCGGATCGACGACACCGACCAGGAACGACACGTCGACGAGGCAGTCCAGCGCATCCTCGACGGCTTCCGCTGGATCGGCATCGACTGGGACGAAGGCCCCGAAAAGGAAGGACCGCACGGCCCCTATTTCCAGTCCCAGCGCACCAACAAGTACCAGGCGGCCGTGCAGCGGTTGGTCGAGTCCGGCCACGTCTACCGCGACTACAGCACGGAAGCCGAGCGGGCAGCCGAGAAGGCCGCCGCCGAGCGCGCCAAGCGGGCCTACCGGTTTCGCCGCCCGCCAGCCACTCCCGAACAGCTCGCCCAGTACGAGAGCGAGGGGCGGCCCTTCGCCCTCCGGTTTCAAGTGCCCCTCGGGCGGACCCTCGTCCTCCACGACCTGATCAAGGGAGACGTCTCCTTCGCCACCGATGAGATCGGCGACTTCGTGATCGTACGCCCGGACGGCTCCCCCCTCTACAACTTCGCCAGCGTGGTCGACGACGTCGACATGCAAATCACCCACGTGGTCCGCGCGGAGGAACACCTTTCCAACACGTTCCCCCAGCTTCTCGTCTTGGAAGCCCTGGGCGCGAAACTGCCCGCTTTTGCCCATATTCCCTACGTCGCCGAGCCAGGGTCCCGGGCAAAGATGTCCAAGCGGAAGATCAAGGAATACGAGGATCAGGGAGTGCTCGTCTATCTTCATCAATATATCGAGCGGGGATACCTGCCCGACGCCCTGCTCAACTACCTGGCCCGCCTGGGCTGGAGCTACGACTCTAGCCAGGAAATCTTCACCCGCCCCGAGCTGATCGAGAAATTCACCCTGGACAAGGTCAATAACGCGCCGGCCAGCCACGATCAGGACAAGCTGTTCTGGATCGAGGGGGAGTGGATGAAAATGCTCCCGCTCGACAGGAAGATCGCCGGCGTCATCCCCTTCCTCCAGCGCGAGGGGCTGGTCGGCGAACCCGTGGGCGACGCCGAACGGGCGCGCATCGAGGCCGTGATCCTGGCCCTGGGCGACCGCCTCAAGGTCTTCTCCGACATCCTCAAGCTCGGCCGGTTCTTCTTCGCCAGCGAAATCACCTACGACCCTGGCGCCGTGAAGAAGCGCCTGCGCAAGGAAAACGTCCCTACCTTGCTCGCCGAGCTGGACGAGGTGCTCGCCCAGGTCGAGCCCTACAACCTGGAGTCGCTCGAACACGCGATTCACCAGTACGCCGAGCGCTCCGGGCGAAAGATCGGCGACGTGGTCAACCCGCTGCGGGTCGCCACCACCGGCCAGGGGGTGGGTCCCGGACTCTACGACTGCCTCTTGGTTCTGGGACGTGACACCTGCCGGACGCGGATCGCCCAGGCGCTAACCATGCTTGGCGGGGGCCCCACCAGAGCATCGTAGGGCCTGCGGTGCGGACCAAATGCCCCGGCCAGAGTATTGTAGGGCTCGCGGTGCGGACCGAATGCCCCGGCCTCAAGACCCCCAGGACTTGAGGACCCAAGAACCCAAGAACCAAGGACCACTTGATGCGCA
Organism: Isosphaeraceae bacterium; assembly: GCA_049966735.1. Classification (GTDB taxonomy): domain Bacteria; phylum Planctomycetota; class Planctomycetia; order Isosphaerales; family Isosphaeraceae; genus Aquisphaera. The sequence goes on along the minus strand of JBMFUH010000051.1, from coordinate 1,592 downwards.
TCTTCGTCACCGGCTCCATCGCTTACGATTACATCATGGTCTTCCCCGGGCGGTTCCGCGATCACATCCTGCCCGACAAGATGCACGTCCTCTCGGTGTCGTTCCTGGTCGACTCCTTGAAACGCAGACGAGGCGGGACCGCGGCCAACATCGCCTACAACCTGGCGCTTCTGGGCGAGCGCCCGATCGTGGTGGGGAGCGTGGGTGAGGACTTCACCGAGTATCGCCACTGGCTCGACGGCAAAGGAGTCGACACGAGCGCCATCAAGGTCATCGCCGACGAGCACACGGCCTCGTGCTTCATCAACACCGATCTTCAGGACAACCAGATCACCGCATTTTATCCCGGCGCCATGGCGCAGGCGGCGAACATCTCGCTGGTCCACGACGTTCGCCCCTCCAGGGACGACCTCGTCATCATCGCCCCTAACGATCCTCAGGCAATGATTCGCTATGCTGCCGAGTGCACCGCCGCCGGTATTCCTTATCTTTACGACCCGGCCATGCAGCTTCCCCGGCTCAGTCGAAGGGAGCTGGAAGAGGGCTGCAAAGCGGCCAGAATTCTGGCGGGCAATGACTACGAGTTCGGCCTCATGGCCGAGAAGATGGGGCTTGCCGAGCCCGACCTGCGCCGGCACGTGCCGATCACCGTGATGACCAGGGGCGAGGCCGGAGCACTCATCACGGTTGACGGCCAAGAGCACGAAATCCCCCCCGCCCGACCCGAAAAAGTCGTGGACCCCACCGGTGCCGGCGACGCATTCCGCGCCGGGTTCGTCAGCGGTCTTCGTCGGGGCTTCCCCTGGCCGACGGTCGGCCGGATGGCCGCGTTGACGGCCGTCTACGCCATCGAACACCCCGGTACCCAGGAGCACGCCTACTCCGTGCAGGATTTCATCGCTCGCTACGAGGCCAACTTCGGCCCCTCCGCCGAGGTCCAGTCGCTCGCCAACGCGGCGGCAGCCACGGGCTGAGCCCCGCTCGCGGCCGACCAGATTCCTGGGAGTCAGGCCGTGGACGCGGGGGGGACGGCCGAGGTCTCCGGAATGTCCATGGCGATGATGCGCTCGATGAGCCGGGTATCGATCTCATGCCGCGTGTTATCGGCTGCATAGAAGGTGACAACCCGGCCGCGGCGGTCAATCGCGGCGAATTCCGGATGATCAATAATGAACTGCGCGCCCGTGATGGTTACCAGCGTGAGCGGCTGGAAGGGATGCCGGTGCAGTTCGCGGCTGAATTCTTGGATTGTCATGAGCAACCCGCTTACCTGGGAACCGGATTGGCCCATCGCGGCAATCCAGATGGCCGGTCGCTGAATTCGAGTTTCGCACTTTCAAAGGGAGGGCTACTGAACAAAAGTTGCGTCGGCTTCCCCGCGATTTCTTGGCGTCATGCCTGGGTCGTGATGGGCTAGAGCGTTTTTCGGGTCGATAGCTCACCGTAGTCCCGGCGCGCCGGGAGACGGCCGGAGCATTTGGTCCGCACAGCTGACCCTACGATATTTGATCAGTGCGCAAGCCGACTGTAAACCGCTCTAATGACACACCAAAGCAAGGAAGCTGACGCATGGAACTTACCGATTCCTTCCT
>JBMFUH010000050.1:0-16098 GCA_049966735.1 Isosphaeraceae bacterium | reverse complement strand
CGGAGAGAAACGTGGCGATCCGGTCGTCCCAGTTCTTGCCCCCCAGGTCATGGTCGCCGGCCGTGGCCAGAACGACGATATCCTCGGCTGCGATCCGGGCGACGGTCACGTCAAACGTGCCGCCCCCCAGGTCGTAAATGAGGACGGTCTCGCTCCTGGTCTCAGCGCGGTTCAGTCCATAGGCGAGGGTGGCGGCGGTGGGTTCGTTGATGATCCGCATAACCCGAAACCCGGCCGCGTTGCCGGCGTCGATCGTCGCCTTGCGCTGGGCGTCGCCGAAGTAGGCCGGGACGGTGATCACGGCCCGGTCAACCTCCTGCCCGAGCGCTTTTTCCGCGTCTTCCTTGAGCCGCGCGAGCACGAGGGCGGCCAGGTCGGTGGCCGTGTAGTTCTTGCCGTGGAAATGAAGCTGGAAGAGGGCCGAGCCCATGTGGGGCTTGAAGAAGCTGGCGATCTCGGCGTCGCCCAGCCTGGCCCATTCCTTGGCCTCCTGGCCGACGGCGGGGGGATCGGTGCCGAAGTAGATGACCGACGGGGTGATGTTCGCCCCCTCGCGGTTGGCGATCACCTCCGGCCGCCCGTAGCGATTGCGCCAGGCCACCACGGAGTTGGTCGTTCCCAGATCGATGCCGACGAAGGTGGACATGGTTTCAACCTTCCTCCAGCATCATGGCGCGGAATCCCGCCTGAGTAAAATGCCGGTCAGTCGTCACGGCATCAATCAGCCCGTTTTCCCGCATCACGACGAAGGAGATGCAGTCTGTAAGCCCCCACTCTTTATCCGGGGTCGACCGATAGAGATCAACGCCCCGGGACAAGAGCGCCGTATCGACGGGGACGATCGTCAAGTTGGCCGTTGCCGCTTCCCTCTCTCCCAGGCACGAGTCGAGAAACTCAACCGCGGCCGTCCGATCGAAGCGGCTCAGCGCGTTGCCGACTTCGATGAGGATCGCTTCGGTAAGCAAGACCGACCTGGCTCTTCTGACCCGCGGGAACATCGTCTTGGCCTTCTCGTGATACTGGTCTCGGCGATTGATCAGGGCCTGAATGAACGCGGTGTCCAGGAAAAGGCGTTCTTTGCTCATTCTCCGCCGCCCTCGTCGCGTCTTGGAAGACCGTAGAGGTAGTGGTCATGCTCGGCAGACCAATCGGTCGGTGCCTCAATTCTTCCCGTCAGGTTTTCCAAGATGTCCCAGCATGTAGTCCCGGTTCCGGACTGCCCTGACTGGCTGCCATCGTGCGGCAGCCCCAGGGTAGCTTTCAGGGCGTTGATTGCTCTCGAAACGAAAGAGAAGTCCTCTTCATCGGGAATGGTCAGGCGACCGTTGCGGATTGTCAGACCCACATGAGAAAGAGCCTGAGCGAAGGCTGGGTCGATTTCGCGCAACTCCTCAGCAACGTCGAGACGGCTACTGATGCGAGCCAGCAACCGGCGATCCTCGGATCGACGGGCGGTCATTGTCTTCAGGGATCGCCCTTTCCCATAGGTAAGTCGGAGGACGCGCGGATGGTGCTTATAGATCTTCTCCATTTCGGACTGGAGTAGTGCATTGCACCGCCCAGTGTGCCTGAGAAAGTTTTGGAAACGACTGAGAGTGGGATCGAAGTCTTCCATTGCGTCCGTTTCAACAGTGGCCATATAGGTGGCTCCCAATGCTTCGCCTTCGATTGTCTCACGAGGCGGAGTCCAAGAGAACGAATCGCGACGAATCTCCCAGATCGATGCCGACGAAGGTGGACATAGAACCTCTCAAGATATCTCGGCCCCTGGATGAACCTCAGGTGGGAGGAAGGCGAGGACCTGGTTATAGATGCAGGCGGCGTCGTCCAGCGCCTCATCGACCTGCTCGGCGTCCGGCCTGATGAACGGAGCCGCAGGATACCGATATCTCGTGGCATAGGGCGTCAGGCGGGCGGCGGCCTCCTCCCGCGTGAGGAACCCGGGTTCAATCGCCGCGGTCTGCTGGAGAAGCACAACGAGGTTGTGAGTCCTCGGCGGCGGCTGATCCCAGAAGACGAGAAACCCCTTGAGCGCTTTCTCCGCGGCCTGCTGGCAATGATAAAGCACCCCCGCCGGAAAGGCTCGATCGTGTTCAGCGGCCAGTCGAGCCAGCCCAAGATCATCCAGAGCGTTGAGCAGCCAGCTCCGAACGACCTCGCGCTTGGCCTCGTCCATATAAGACCTTTCCTCGCTCATGGATCTGCGCTTCCAGGGTGGCGGGTACTCGTCTGTATCGATCAAATTCCGCGCGGGTCGTCACAATCAGATCCGTAGGCGCTGAAACCCCGCGCAGGCACCGGTAACCTCGCGTCGCGCGCCGAGTCGGCGGCTCGCGGGCCTCCGCGACAATAATCAAGAGATCGTAATCACTGTCCGGCCGTGGCTCGCCCCAGGCGCGCGAACCGAAGAGGATGATCTCTTCCGGGTCAAACTCATCGACGAGTCGACGAACGATCTCCGGCAGTATCTCTTGTGTGCTGGTCTGCATGAGCACCTCCGATCTTCTCTCTCTCGAGGCAGGAGAGCAACACCTTGGCCGACGAAGGTGGACATAGAACCTCTCAAGATATCTCGGCCCCTGGATGAACCTCAGGTGGGAGACAAGAGAGTACCTGATCGTAGATCGACGCGGCATCGTCCAGGGCCTCGTTGAGCTGCTCGAACCTCGGCTCCATCCCGCCACTGGGATATCGATAGAGCGTGGCATAGGGGGTGAGTCGTCTGCCAGCGGGACGGCTTGCCGCGAGTGCTGGCTCGAAAGCAGCCGCCTGAACAAGGAGCCCATCGACATCATGCGTCTTATCAGGATCTCGATCCCTGAAAACGAGGAAGGCTTTCACTGCCTTCTCGGCAGCCTGCTGACAATGATAGATCGCCACATCCATGAGTATCGGCTCTCGTTGGGAAAGCGATCGAGCCGCCATCAGGTCATGTAGTCCTCTCGGCAGCCATTCTTGAACTAACTCCCGCTTGGCTTCGTCCATACAACACGACTCCTCGATTGCGAATCTTCGCCTCAAGTGCAGCCGGGACGCGGCTGAGACGATCGAATCGCGTTCTGGTGCTGACCAGCACGTCCTTCGAGATTCCCAATTCACCCAGGCACTCGTGAGCCTTGACCACGAGACGCAGGAGGTCCTCTTCACTGTCAGACACAACCATGAACAGATCGTAATCACTATCCGGCCGCGGCTGTCCCCAGGCGCGCGAGCCGAAGAGGATGATCTCTTCCGGATCAAATTCATCGACGAGGCGATGAACGATTTCAGTCATCATGTCAGCGGCTATGGTTTCCATTGGCAGTTCCTCGAGTGTTTCGCTCTGCTCACTCACCCCCGCGCTCGGCCCGGAACCGCGGCAGGACGGTCTCGCGGACCCAGCGGCGGAATGACCTGATCCACTGCGACTCGTCGAGACTCGCCTCTTGCGCGACAAACCGCTGGATCTCCTCGAGAGTGATCCAGGGGAGAGCCTTGCTCACCGAGCTTTCCTCGTACGAGCCGTCTTGCCGGAGCAGGAGAATTCGAACGGTTGACCCGTTGAACCTCCAGATTTCGGCAACTCTCAGGGCCCCGTAGATACCCAGTCTGTTGAGCACGGATCGGGTGATTTCGATCTCGATGGCGAGATCCGGCGGCGGGTCCACCTCGAGGTTGAGATTGTCAGGATCGGAGATTCGCGAAAGGTCCCAGAAATAGAACGATTCATCCGCCTCCAGCCCCCGGTCGAGGTCCTCCCGCTTGAGCGTTGTGGCGCCCGCTGACATCCTCGGGATCCTGAGTTCCGCGGTCAAGATTCGCACCAGGAGTCCAAGCAGAGACCGATTGCGTTCGTGCTTCAGAAGCGGCGACATCAGTTCCACGTCTCCCCGATCGTAGGTGATTCGAACCGGCTGGTCGCCCACGAGGTTCAGCAAGGTCTCGTAGCCCTGCCAACCCACGTCGCGGATGACGACTCTGCTCTCGCCCGGAGCAACTCGCGTTTCGGTCTCGACAGTCGCCATGGCGTTGCCTCTCACTCACCCCCGCGCTCGGCCCGGAACCGCGGCAGGACGGTCTCGCGGACCCATTTGCGGAAGGTCTTCGCCCAAAGGGTGTCACTAGCTGGCTCAAGGTGGATAAAATGCTCGAGCTCTTCGATTGAGATCCAGGGGAGGGTCGGGCTCTGGCGAACCTCGCGATACGTGCCGTCCCCCTGGAGAACGAGAATCCGCAATCTCCGACCGTCGAATCGCCAGATCTCGGGTACCCTGAGGGCTCCATAAACCCCGAGCCTGTCGAGAGCCGATCGGGTGGTCTCAATCTCGGTCGCCAGGTCGGGCGGCGGATCGACGTCCATGTCCAGATGTTCAATGTCCTTGATCAGGGATAGGCTCGCCAGGTAGAACGACTCATCTGCCTCGAGCCCCTTGCCGATGTCCTCTCGTTTCAAGGTTGTCGAGCCGACCGCGATCATGTCGATCTCTAGCTCCTCTGTCAGCATCCCGACCATTCGACCGAGTCGCGACTTGCTCCGCTCATGCCTGGATAACGGCGACATCAGTTCCACGTCTCCCCGATCGTAGGTGATTCGAACCGGCTGGTCGCCCACGAGGTTCAGCAAGGTCTCGTAGCCCTGCCAACCCACGTCGCGGATGACGACTCTGCTCTCGCCCGGAGCAACTCGCGTTTCGGTCTCGACAGTCGCCATGGCTCGATCCTCCTGGTCCTCATGATACCGTCAGCAACCGCAGCGCCGTGGATCTTTCCTCGACCTGCCCGGCGTTCATCACGGCCTCGGTCTGGAACTCGACGTCGATCGAGCCGCCGGCGGTCAGGTCGATGGCGGTGACGTTGAGCCGGCCGTCCTGGTTGATGGCGAACTTGACGCGGATCGGGCTTTTGGCGGGGAGCTTCTCGGGCAGGTTGAGCGTGGCCAGGCCGACCTCCTGGCAATCGGTTGGTTCGGTGCTGTCTCGCTCGCCGGACATCACGTGGATGTCGACGGCCGACTGGTTCTCGGCGTCGGTGCCGAAATCGGTGGTCCGCTCCATCGGCACCTCGGAGTTGCGAGGCAAGAGGTAGACCACCACGTCCTTGCTCTCTTCGTCGCGGGCGACCACTCCCAGGCTCTTGGACAGGACGTTGACGATCCGCGTGCCGACAAGCTCGCGCACGGGCCCCGTGAGCGTGAAGCCCAGTTGCTTCTCCAGGTGGTCGAGCGCCCGGACAACTTCTTCCTCCGGCACCGCGCTCAGGTCGATCGGCCCGTCCTCGGTCGCCAGGGTGGCGTCGCGGCTGACCAGGATTTCCGAGACCTCGTCGTGCAGTGATTCCTTGAGCCCATAGAGCGCCGCGCCTTTTGCCACGGCCTCGTCGGGATCGTAGCTCTCGGGCTCCATGTTGAACTCGGCCACCAGCCGGTTGTGCACCTGGGGCATGCGGGTCGCACCACCGACGAGGATGATCTTGTCGAAGGTGGTGTGCCCCTTGTCGCGGGCGTCGGCCAGCATCTCGTGAGTCAGCTCGATGGTCCGGTCGAGCAGGTGCTTGGTGATCTCCTCGAACTTCGGCCGGTCCAGCTCAACACGCGCTTGCTTGCCTGCGTGGGTGACGCGAAAGGGGGCCTTCTCGCGCTGGGTCAGGGTTTTCTTGCCTCGCTCGGCCTGGAGGAAGAGGTCGTTGAGCACTTCCGGATCGTCGAGCGGGTCCGATTCCTCGCCGGTCTGGGAGCGGAACTGCTCGGCAAGGTACATGACGATGGCCTCGTCCCAGAGCGTGCCGCCCAGATGATGGTCGCCGCCGGTGCAGATGACGCGGATCAAGCGGTCCTTGATCTCGATCATCGTGATGTCGAACGTGCCGCCGCCCAGGTCGTAAACCAGGACCGTCTGGTCCTCGCCCTGTTCCAGGCCGTAGGCGATGGCCGCGGCGGTGGGCTCGTTGAGGATGGCCCGGACGTTGAACCCGGCCAGCCGCCCGGCATTGGCGGTCGCCTCACGTTCGGGGGTTCCGAAATAGGCCGGGCAGGTGATGACGACGTCGGTCACCTTCTCGCCCCCCAGCGCGATCTCGGCGTCGCCGGCCACCTTGCGGAGGATGAACGACGAGATGTCTTCCGGGCTGAACGACTGTCCCTCGTACTGGAAGACGAAGTTGGGGTCGCCCATGTGCTGCTTGACCCGCGAGACCACGCGGTGGGGCTCGACCTTGGCCGACTCCTTGGCGGTGTTGCCCACGATGACGTTGTCGCCGTCGAAAAGGACCACCGACGGCGTGATCCGTTCGCTCTCCTGGTTGGGGACGATCACCGCTTTGCCGTGCTCGTCCACGTACGCGATCGCCGAATAGGTCGTTCCCAGGTCGATCCCGTACACGCGCTTGAGGCTTTCACCGTCAGACACTGGAGGGACTCCCGCTCTTCGCTCTTGAGGCAAGGCAGTCAGATTCTCTTGAGATGAGATCGCGGCGCACCCCAACCGCCGCACCGCCGGGGGCAACGGAGGGATGTTCGTCGAACACCGAGCGATATTGCCGGGGACTCGGCAAGGAGCTGCCCCGGCTTCATCTATGTTATCGCAAGATGAACGGCTTTGCCGAGAGTGACGGGTCGAACCGAGGAACCCCCGACTTACGGGGCGCGGTTCAAACCCACCCGGCAAGCCCTCGCCGCCGCTTCAGCCCGTTCGCTTTACGCCACAAAGTGCGTTTGTGCGCGATTTCGAAATTTTTCCGCATCGTAAGTCATTGGCTTACTGAGATATCAGGCTATGACGCGTGTACGAGGCTGTCCGCGGCTCGAAACGTAGCGCACCGTATAAGTAGAAGGAAAAGAGGAGACATCGATCCCGGCGCGCCAGGACTGGCCCGTGATCATCCATGACTGCACGGCTTCACGGAAAGGAGAGAGCAGAGAGTAGAAAGTCGGGAGGGGTCGCTTCCTTCCTACTTTCTCCTCTCTCGCGAAGCGCCGCCTACTTCCCCGCTCAAAAGGACTCCGGCGTACAGTGGTGTACAAACGCTGGAATTTCGCCGAAAAAGTGCCACTTAGTGCCACTTTCCGGGAGGTCGAAATCAACCTTCGTCCTGCCGATCACGCGCTGAAAGTCGTTTCAGGATCATCACTTGGAATGCGTATGCATCCACCCATCGGCAGCGACGACCCGTGGTGCCCAACTTTGGCCAAAAGTGCCACATCAACGATCGCTGATTGTACACTATCGCGAGCCGGCCAGAAAGGACCAGGATGTGAATGTGAACTGTCGTATCGAGATTCAGTCGAGTCCGACTCCTGGAGAAAGTGGTGGGCCGGGCTTGAACACAAAGCGGCTCGCCGAACGGCGCACCGGCTATTTGAGCTTCTGACCTTCGTTGCGATCGTTCAACCTTGTCGGAGCATTCAATGTTCCGTATCCTCATCGGAAAGATGCCGGATTCATCCCGGCGGGGTCTCTAGAGCTGGAGCCATTGCTCATGGGCATCGATAATGCCGGAGTCCCGGGTCGTGGGCGGATTTACGACGACATCACCCAAACAATTGGCAACACGCCGCTGATCCGGCTCCACAAGGTAACCGGGGGCCTGAAAGCCGACGTTGTCGCCAAGCTCGAGAATTTCAATCCCCTCTGGTCGGTGAAGGATCGGATCGGGGTGGCGATGATCGACGCGGGGGAGGCCAGCGGCCAGATCACGAAGGACACCGTGATCATCGAGCCGACCAGCGGCAACACCGGAATCGGCCTGGCCTTCACGTGCGCGGCGCGGGGACTCCATCTAGTGGTCACCATGCCCGAAAGCATGAGCTTGGAACGAAGGCGGCTGATCAAGGCGTTTGGTGCCGAGATCGTCCTCACGCCGGCGGCCGAGGGCATGCCGGGGGCGGTGCGTAAGGCTGAAGAACTGGTCAAGAACACGCCAGGCGCGTTCATGCCCCAGCAGTTCAAGAACCCGGCCAATCCCGAGATTCATCGCCAGACCACCGCCGAGGAAATCTGGAACGATAGCGGCGGCAAGGTCGATGTCCTGGTGGCGGGCGTGGGCACCGGTGGAACGATCACCGGCTGCGGCGAGGTGCTCAAGAGCAAGAAGCCGTCGGTGCAGGTGATTGCCGTCGAGCCGTTCAACTCCCCCGTGATCGGCCAGACACGCCGTCATGAGCCGCTCCGGCCGGGTCAGCACAAGATTCAAGGCATCGGCGCGGGGTTCATTCCGGACGTCTTGAACATGGACGTGATCGACGACGTGATCACCGTGCGCGATGACGAGGCATACGAGATGACTCGCCGGCTCGCCAGGGAGGAGGGGATGCTCTGCGGCATCTCCTGCGGCGCGGCCGTTGTGGGAGCACTCGCCGTCGCCCAGCGGCCGGAAAACGAGGGCAAGATGATCGTCGCCATCCTCCCCGACCTAGGCGAGCGCTACCTGTCCACGACGCTCTTCCCCGAATGATGATGGGCCGAAATTCCAATCTGGCGCCTGCCCTGGAGATCCCCCAAGACGTACTCCGCATGATGATCGCGCACTGCCAGCAGGAAAGCCCGCTGGAATGCTGCGGGCTGCTGGGAGGCGTCGCGCCCCGGGTCACGTCTTTCCATCCCTTGCGCAACGTGGCGGCCAGCGAGACCCGGTACACCGCCGATCCCAAGGAACTGGTCGAGGCCTGGCGCTGGCTCCGCGAGCACCAGGCGCGGATTGTTGCCATCTATCATTCCCACCCCAAGTGGGAGGCGGTTCCGAGCGACACGGACTTGAAGGAGAATTACTGGGCTGACACGCCCCGGATCATCGTCAGCCTGCTCGCCGATCCTCCCGACGTCCGGGTCTGGCGGCTGGATGCCGATTCCTTCAGCGAGCTGGAATGGGTCCTCAGTCCTTGAATCCTTCGACGGTTGAACGACAAGACAAGCGGGCTCGGAGAGGAGAGGACTCAAGAGGTTTTCCCTGGTATCATACGTGTGCCCAAGAGTTAGGAACGCAGTATCGTAGGGTCCGCTGTGCGGACCAAATTCCCCGGTCATCGGTCCGCACGGCGGACCCTACGGGGAGCCATCGACACGAAAACCGCTCTCAGTATCGTAGGGTCCGCTGTGCGGACCAAATTCCCCTCAAGTATCGTAGGGTCCGCTGTGCGGACCAAATTCCCCGGCCATCGGTTCGCACAGCGGACCCTACGGGGAGCCATCGACACGAAAACCGCTCTCAGGACTCAAGGACCAAGGACCCAAGAACTTATGCAGCGTACTCTGATCATCTTCAAGCCCGATTGTGTTCACCGCAGACTGGTGGGACAGATTCTTTCCCGGTTCGAGTCCAAGGGGTTGCGGATCGCCGCCCTCAAGCTGATGCAGGTTGACCGGCAACTCGCCGTGAAACACTACGCCGAACATCAGGGCAAGCCGTTTTTCGAGGGCCTGATCGCGTTCATCACCAGTGCGCCGGTGATCGTGGGTGTACTTGAGGGAAACGAGTCGATCAGCGTGGTCCGGACGATGCTGGGCGCGACGAGCGGCGTTGCCGCGGCACCCGGAACGGTCCGGGGAGACTTCTCCAGCAGCAAGCAAAACAACCTGATCCACGGCAGCGACAGCCCCGAGTCGGCCCAGCGCGAGATTGCCCTCTGGTTCCGGCCCGAAGAGCTGGTCCATTACACCCTTGCCGGCAGCGAGTGGGTCTTCGGCGGGAACTGAGGTGGAATGCCAAATGCAGAATGCCAAATGTCAAATGCAGAATGCTAAATGCCAAATGGGGAATGCGGAATGGGGGACGCGGAATGACGGAGTCTGAATGCGGAATTGGGAACGAGGATCGTGAGAGAGAGCCCGGCGCGCCGTCTTCGGCTGGCAATTCATTCCGCATTGGGAAGAGTTCCGCGTTCCGCACTCGGAAGAATCCCCTTTTCACCAATCCGTTCTTCGCCACGCTTGTCGTGGTGAGCATCGTCTTCGTGGTGACGATCTTTGCTTACCTGGCCGCCCCGTACGTCATCAACGCGCGGCCGGTCGCTCAGGGGGGCGCCTCGCGCGTTTTCGCCCTCTGGATTGATCGCCACGGTCCGATGATACTGGGGGTGGAATTCGTCGTGATGCTGGCAACGGGCGTGCTCGCCATGATCACCGACGACTGGTTCTCGAGTGTGCCGGGCCCGGCTCCGCGGAAGCCTCTCAAGGAGGAGCAAATGCCGAAATCCGCCGGGTAGGGCGTACCACCCTCGCCAGCAAGCGAGTGGCTTTGCCATCCGGCATTTGTCATCTGGCATCTGGCATTTGTCATCTTCTCCGGTCTCCACAAGGGGGGCGATGATGGCCAGGACGAGCGTCGAGCAAGAGATCGACCAGTTGCGAGCCGAGATCGAACGGCACAACCGCCTTTACTACCTCGAGGCTGCTCCCGAGATCAGCGATCGCGAGTACGACCGGCTGATGGCTCGGCTTATCGAGCTGGAGACCGAGCATCCCGAGCTGGTCACGCCGGACAGCCCAACCCAGCGCGTCGGCGGTGCGCCACTCGCCGAGTTCGCGACCGTCACCCACGCCGTGCCGATGCTCTCGATCGACAATACCTACAGCTTCGAGGAAATCCGCGAGTGGGACGTCCGGGTGCGCAAGGGGCTGAGCCGTGGCGAAACGGTGCATTACGTCGTCGAGCTGAAGGTTGATGGTGTCGCGGTCTCGCTCCGCTACGAGCACGGCAAGTTCGTGCTCGGCTCGACCCGCGGAGACGGCGAGCGGGGCGATGACATCACCGCCAACCTGCGGACCGTCCGGGAGATCCCCCTCTCGCTGCACGGCCATCCGCCCGAGTTGCTGGAAGTCCGCGGCGAGGTCTTCATGACCAACTCCGAGCTTGCCCGGCTCAACGAGCTGCGCAGGGCCGCCGGCGAGCGACCATTCGAGAACCCGCGTAACTCGACCGCCGGCTCGCTCAAGCTCCTGGACCCCAAGATCTGCGGCCAGCGCAGGCTGCGGTTCATCTCGCACGGGCTGGGCGATGTGCGGGGGCTAAGGGAGCAGTCGTACAGGAAGATCACCGAGAAGCTGAAGGCGTGGGGCGTACCGGTCAGCCAGTACACGGGGTTTTATGACTCGATCGACAAGGTGATCGACCACGCCCGGGAGTGGCAAGACAAGCGCAATTCACTGGACTTTCAGACCGACGGTCTCGTGATCAAGGTGGACGACCTGGGTCAGCGCGAGCGGCTGGGAGCGCGGAGCAAAAGCCCGCGCTGGACCATCGCGTTCAAGTACGAGGCCGAGCAGGCGATCACCAAGATCATCCATATCGGCGTGCAGGTGGGGAAGACCGGCAAGCTCACGCCCGTGGCCGATTTGACGCCGGTCCGCCTGGGGGGCACGACGGTCAAGCGGGCGACGCTGCACAACGCCGACGAGATCGCGCGCAAGGACATCCGCGTTGGCGACACGGTGGTCATCCAGAAGGCCGGTGAGATCATCCCCCAGGTTGTCCGCGTGGAGCACGACGCCCGCGACGGTTCCGAGGTTCCATTCGACTTTCCCACGCATTGCCCCAACTGCGGAGCGCCCGTGGTGCGCGATCCCGGCGAGGTGGACTATCGCTGCTCGAACCCTCCCTCGGCCTGCACCGAGCAGCTCAAGGGAAGGCTGAAGTACTTCGCCCATCGCGACGCCATGGACATCGACGGCCTGGGCGAGAAGCTGATCGAGCAGCTCGTCGCGGGGGGCCTGGTGCGGAGTCTTGCCGACCTTTACCGGCTGGACGTGCCCACGCTGGCCGAGCTGGAACGCATGGGCAAGAAATCGGCTGAGAACTTGGTGGAGGCGATCGAAAAAACGAAGCACCGCACGCTTGACCGGCTGATCACCGGACTGGCCATCCGCCACGTGGGCACGCGGATGGGCGAAGTGCTGGCCGAGCGCTATCCCACGCTCGAGAAGCTACAGAATGCCACGCTTACCGAGCTGGAGGAAACGCCCGAAGTCGGCCCGATCGTGGCGGCGAGCATTCACGACTACTTTCAGAACCCCGAGCACAAGCAGTTGCTCGACGACCTGAAGGCCGTGGGCGTGGCTCCCGCGCCGTACAAACCGGCCGCCAGGGGAGGCGGACATCTCGTCTTTGCCGGCAAGACGTTCGTCCTCACCGGCACGCTGCCCAAGCGGAAGCGTCCCGAAGCCGAGGCGATCATCAAGCAGCTTGGGGGCAAGGTGACCGGCTCGGTGTCGAAGATGACCTCTTATGTCCTGGCCGGGGCCGATCCCGGCAGCAAGCTGGACAAGGCCCGCGAGCTGGGCATCCCGGTCATCAATGAGGCCGAGTTCGAGAAGATGGCGGGGGTGGAGTGAACCCGCACGGCCGACCTCGGCACTTGTCTCACGGTCGCGAACCTTCGAACCGGGAAGGCTACCCGGAACATCGTGACGCGAGGCAGGCCGCGTGGCCGAGGATGACGTCTCCGTCAACCGTCGGCGTGACCGTGGGAGACCAGCCGCGCTGGAGCCGAGCCTCCAGCAACTCGTCGGCCGTAGGCCGATGATCCCAGACGGCGACCGCCGTCACGACTCCAAATCAGCTCGAGTCGTAAACCAGCCAGAGCCCGCCCGGATAGGGGACCAGAATGTCGTGGCTAAATTCGTCCCGCGTCACCATTCCGGTCGGCGCGATCGGCGGATCGTGGGCTGCCAGCCAATCCACCGCGCGCTTGATGAAACGGTGATCCGCAAGTGAGTTCCTCAAGGGTGAGAGGCTCTCGGCCGTCAGTCTGGCGCGATTCTCGACAGGAACGGCTCTCTCCATGCGATGGTCCCTCGGATCTCGGTTCATTCCGCCTCTTCTTCCCTCGGCGTCGCTGGGCGGAGGGGGAGGCGGACGGTGAACCGCGAGCCCTGGCCGGGGGTGGAGTCGACCTCGATCGTGCCGCCGTGGTCCTGGATGATCCCGTAGCTGATCGACAGACCCAGGCCCGTTCCCTTGCCGATCGGCTTGGTCGTGAAGAACGGGTCGAAGATCCGGTCCCGGATGGCCGGGGTGATGCCGTGGCCGTTGTCAATCACGTCGATCCGGACGTGGCCGTTTTCGTTCTCGGTCCGCACGGTCACCGTTCCCCCGGGGTCGCAGGCGTCGATGGCGTTGGAGAGCAGGTTCATGACCACCTGGTTGACCCGGGCGGCGTGGCAGGTGACGGGAGGCAAGGGCTCAAGGTCAAGATTGAGCTGAACGTCCCGGGTCCGGGCGTGCCCCAGAATGATCGTGGCTGTGGATTCGATTCCCTTGTTCAGGTCTGCCTCGTTGACCTCGCCCTCGTCGAGCCGGGCGAAGAGACGGAGGTCGCCCACGATCCGGCGAATCCGCTTCAAGCCCTCGGCGGTGCGAGTCAGCAGATCCGGCAGCGTCTTCAACGTCTCGTCCATCTCCGTGAGCTGGCGGAATTCGCCGATCTGGTGGGCGACGTCGGGCGCATCGCGGGAAACGGCCGGCCAGGCCGATTCATGCAGCCGGACAAGCTGGACCAGTTCGGCGAAATCGCGCTGGAGCATCGCCACGTTGCTGGTGATGAAAGCCAGCGGATTGTTGATCTCGTGGGCCACACCGGCCACCATCTGACCGAGACCGGCCATCTTCTCGTTCTGGACCATGAGCGCCTGGGCTCGCCGGAGGGCCAGGTTGGTCTCGCGCTCGGCCTTCATCGCCCGCTCGAGAAGCTGGTTTTGCTCGGCCAGCTTGCTCTCCACTTCCTTCCGCTCGGTGATATCGGTGTGCGATCCGGCCATCCGGAAGGGCTCGCCGTGCTCATCCCGCAGAGCCAGACCGCGGGCCAGGATCCACCGATAAGATCCGTCCTTGCAGCGCATCCGGAACTCGACGGAGAAGCCGCGGAGACGGCCCTTGAGATACTCCTGGACCGTGTTCATGACCCGGTCGTGGTCATCCGGATGAAGGCGATTCTCGAATTCAAAGAATTGATGGGTGATCTCATGGTCTTCATAGCCAAGCTGAGACTTCCAGCGTGGCGAGAAGTAGACGGTATCGGACTCGATGTCCCAGTCCCAGATACCGTCGTTGGACCCGCGCACCGCCAGTTCGTACTGCTCCCGGCTCTTGCGAAGCTGATAGGCCGACTCGGCCTGGTGCTTGAGGCTCTTCCAGATCATCCAGAAGAATGCCGACAAGCAGGCCAGAAACGCCAGAAGCAAGAGCGAGAAGAGGATGGCTGCCCGAACGTCGCTGACCCGAGCCCGCTCGACCCGATCCTCCAGCAGCTTGCGCTCGACGGTGATCATCTGGAACAAGATGGCCCGGGGATCTCGTTTGGCGCGATCGCGGATCTCCGAGCTGACTTGCGATCGAGCCTCGTGCGCGCCCTCCGTGCGGCGCGTATCGATCACCGAGCGCATCGCGGTGAATTTGGTCCGCGCGGCGACGGCAATCCTGTCCAGCCGATCGATCTGACCGGGCTCGCCGGCCAGGAGCAGTCGAAGGGTATCCAGCTTGCTCATGAAGCCATGCAGGCTCCTCTCGAAGCGAGGCGGCAGGCTCATGTCGCCGCTGAGCAGGAATCCTCGCTGCTGAGCCTCCGCATCATCGATGAGAGCCCGAGCCTCTTGCAGCTCCGCCAGGGTTCCCTGCGTGTGGGCGATCCAGTCCCGATCGTGGATCATCCGGTTCGTGGTGGTGAGCGTGAGTACGGTCAGAACGCCGAGAATGACCATGATCGCGGCCAGGACCGCGATGATCCGGAACTGCCTGGGTATGCGGATCCGAGGGTCCATGAAGTCCTGTCCCAGTTTCTTGACACGGCTCTTGACCAGTCCCCGGTCAGTCCTGATGCTTCCTTCGCTCGGGAATCTTCAGCCCCATGGCGTGCATGAGCATTTGCAGATCTTGCCATGCATCCTTCTTGGCGCTGGGGGTGCGCAGGAGATACGACGGGTGATAGGTGGCCATCGTCGGGATTCCCCGGTATCGATACCATCTGCGGCGTAGCCTGGCCATGCTGAGCGAGCTGCCCAGAAGAGCGAAGGCGGCGGAACGGCCCAGCAGGCAGAGGAACTCGGGACGGACGATCTCGATCTGGCGTTCCAGGAACGACCGGCAATTCGCCGATTCCTCGAGCGAAGGCTCCCGGTTGCCGGGGGGTCGGCATTTCAAGACGTTGGCAATGTAAACCTCCTCGCGACGCAGACCCATGCCCTTGGTGATCATATCGGTGAGGAGTTGGCCGGCGCGGCCGACGAACGGAACGCCGAGGCGGTCCTCGTCCGCGCCGGGCGCCTCGCCGACGAACATCAGCTTGGCCGTGGGATTGCCGTCGCCGAAGACGGTCTGCGTCCGGCTGGCCGCCAGGTGCGCGCACTTCCAGCAGGCCGCCACCTCATCCGCCAGGACCAAGAGCGCGGCGGGCCGATCGGCCGCCGGCATGGGCTCGGTCGGAAAACCCGGCTCCTCAAGCGACGACATGAACGAAAGAGCCGGCCCCGGCGCCGGCGCGCGAGGCGGCGGACTGGTCACCGCGGGAGGTACGAATGCCCTCACCGAAGGTGGCTCTTGAGCCGGAGGAGGCGCCTCCTTGATGATCGACTCCACGTGTTCCCGTGCCGGGGGTTGCCAGGTCGATCTGGGAACCGCCTGGACACCGGCACGCCCCAGCGATTCCAGGTGTTGGCGCAGCTCGCGGATCAGGCGACCGGCCCGCAGGTCTGAACTCAACGATTCCGGGTCGTTCTCGTTCACGAGGCAAACCTCAACGTTTGACGACACGCCCGGAAGCTCCGTCTCACGGTTGCGGAACCTGGCGAACCGGATTGGGGTGGGGATTGAAAGCAAGCTTCATCCACCGCCTCCAGGCACTGATGTTGTAGCCGAAGTCCTGGCCGGTCAGCCGGTTGAGCGCGGCGAGGACCTCGGTGTTCTGATACGTGAAGGTGGCGACCTTGGGCGTTGGTCCGCCGCTGGATCTGCCTCCCCCCACACTCATCATGCCTCCTCCCAAAAGGGCCGGATTGCCATAGTACGGTACGGTCGTCGCCCCGTAAGCGGCCACGCCGGGCGCCACGACCGGCCCGGTCAGGTAGGCCGCCCAGTTCTGATTCAAGGCCATGAGCGCGGGCCCCGGGACCATGCCCGAGACCGGCGGTGCGCTCTGGC
>JBMFUH010000049.1:0-16174 GCA_049966735.1 Isosphaeraceae bacterium | reverse complement strand
GAAGGTCATCGTCAGCGTCATGGAGACCGGCGAGGGCGTGCCGCTGCTGTCCAACACCCGCTGGCGGCTTTTCGAGCGCGATTCAAAGGGCTGGTCGCTCTGCCGTCAGCCCGACGGCTTTCGCCATCGCGAGCCTTGCCCGGTCGTCAGATTGGGACCGGACCGGTTCGTCCTCTCCGTGAATCCCTCCACCGAGCCGCCCGGAACGATGTACGGCCGCTGCGATCCGCACCTGCTGCGGTTTGACGGCAAGAACCCCGGCCAGTCACCCGACGTGCTTCGGCCGCTTTGGCCGAAGTCGGCCCATTTCACCGATCATTCGTATCGAGGCATCGCCGCCGACGGCAAGCGCGGCGAGGTCTTGCTCCTCAATATCGACGCAACCACCAACATCCAGCACTGGGCATTTTGCGTTGCCGACGGAACATTCCCGCGTATGGGAACAATCCAATTTCCGATCCGGGGCTGTTATCCCCAGGTTGCCCTGCGCGACCGCGCGGCGCACGTGCTGGCCATCGGCGACATCGTCGAGCCGATCAAGGCCTGGCGCGCCTTCAAGAAGCAGAAGACCGGCCGGGACTGGGATTACGTCTTCCGCCGGCTCTTCTACACCCAGACGCCCGACGTCGCACGAACTGACTTCGCCCAGCCGATCGAGGTCGACTCGGCCGAGGCTACCGGCGGCCACATCAGCAACCTCGACCTCTGGATCGACCCGCGAGGCACTGCGCATCTTCTGTATTTGAAGACCAACCTCAACCCACTGCTCCGCGACCAGTTCTTCCCGGGGCAGCCAGTCGTCACGACGCTCGAGCACGTGGAGCTGAAGCATGGCAAGGTGGCCCGCCGCACCACGCTCCTCAAAGGTGGCGAGAAGGCCCGCGTCACCTGCCAGTACGCCCGGTTCCACGTGACCGAGGATGGCGCCTTGTGGGTTGTCGACCGCGTCTCCGGCAGACGGTCCGACGGGTCGTCATTGCA
Organism: Isosphaeraceae bacterium; assembly: GCA_049966735.1. Taxonomy (GTDB): domain Bacteria; phylum Planctomycetota; class Planctomycetia; order Isosphaerales; family Isosphaeraceae; genus Aquisphaera. The sequence continues at coordinate 15,193 of JBMFUH010000049.1, read as the reverse complement.
GGAGAACCAGGTCTTCCGCGTCCGCGACGGCAAGATGGACGGCAAGCCGGTCTCGTTGGCTTTGAAGACGCCTTTCTCCACCTTCTTCACCAACGCCGAGCGCGGCGGCAACGAGCCGTCGAACGTGTTGGATCTCTTCGGCGTCGGCGGGGATGGAGAGACGCTACGCTATGCGCGGGTGCGGATGAGGTAGGGTTGCAGGCAGCCATTAATTCTTCCACAATCGGTGTTGAGGAAACTTGACCGATGTGGAGCGAGAGCCATGCCCATTCATGCCTGGTCAAAGACGGACGCCGGGCTGTTCCACCATTTTCATCAGAGCTGGATGGTGAACCTGGCCAAAACGCTCAACGCGGGGATTCTGCCTTCTGACCTCATGGCGCTGGCCGAACAGGTTGCCGCCGGCCCCATACCCGACGTCATCACCTTGGGACGGGTTGGACGCGCCCATAAGCCCGGCGGTCCAGGTGACAACGGGGGGGGCCAGCTCGCCACTGCGCCACCTCGGACGACGTTCATCCGCCGAGCCGAAGTCGACGCTTACGCCCTCAAGGCAGATCGTCTGGCGATCCGGCATCGCCTGGGGGAGCTTGTGGCGGTGATCGAGATCGTCTCACCGGGCAACAAGAGCAGCAAGGCCGCGATCCGCGCGTTCCTGGACAAGGCAGTCCAGTTCCTCCGTCAGGGCGTGCATCTGCTGATCATCGACCTGTTCCCGCCCACATCACGAGATCCACAGGGCCTGCATCCCTTGATCTGGGATGAGATCCTCGAAGAGCCGTTTGAACTGCCGCGCGGCAAGCCGCTCACGCTCGCGGCCTATTCGGCCGGCCCGGTCAAGATGGCCTGTGTCGAGCCGGTGGCCGTCGGCGATGTGCTCCCGGAGATGCCTCTTTTCCTTGTGCCCGAACAGTACGTCTCGGCCCCGCTCGAGCCAACGTACCAGCAGACCTGGGACGACTGCCCGGCCGCGTTCAAGGAAGCGGTGGTTGAGGATGCCGAGCGCTGAGTCGTCCACGAAATGGGGCTCTCCCCTGTCTACGGTGGTGGACGACGACGAGAATGCCTCCGGACAGGGCTATGAGCAATTGAGGCGGAGTCAGAAGCAATTCCGCCAGCGCCGCGTGCGTGGGTTCCACGATCACGAGGTGATTATAGCCGCCAAGCGGAATTCGTTGTAAGATAGCGTCCATCGCGTCGCCGAAGCATTCATCGGCTGTCTCAGGGAACCAGCGTTCGACTCCAAACCAACCGAGGAGAGCGAAAACGCCAAAGCTTCTGAACCTCGCCCAGAAGCGCCGAGCAGTGTCACGGGATAGCATGGCGCAGACCAGACTTGCCTGAAGGATGACCACGATGAGACGAGTGCCAAGCAGCATGCCAACAATGCCGTACCAGCGCAGATAGGAGAAGTTGACAGCGGCAACTGCGATCAGAACCATCATGCCGGCGAACGAGGTCCTCGGTGCTCTTGTCACGTTCATTCTGCATCATGCGGCAGTCTCTGCCAGACTTCTTCGAGCGGTAGGGTCGGGGGCTCCTTCGACCGCTTGGCGAGGAACGCCATGAACTTCGGACTCGCGGCAAGTTCAGCGACCTCGTGGTCAAAGGCGTCGGCCGCTTCGATTACGAATTCGTTCCCGTCCTTGCCTCTGATCAGTACGGTCTCACCTATGGCAGACTGGAGTAATTCGTCAACCGTGATCGGCCCACCATTCCCGCCAGGCTGTCGTGTCCCAGAAGAAGTTCTCGGCGAAGCGCTGCTTGAGCAGATCGATCGGCCCCCCAGCTCGCGGCTCCGACATCGCCGGTGGGCCTCGGGCCGATCAGGTCGATCACGATCGGCACGACATCGGTCCCGGGTGTGCCGAGCAGTAACGCCGTACAGGCCCAGTACCGAGCCGCGGGTGGTCCTTCCCGAGCCATCCGTTCGTATAGCGGGACGCACTCCTCAGACACGGAGCCGAGATGATACGGCACGATGCGTCGAAGGATGGCGGCACTATCGAGTGCCTCGGGATGATCGAGCACCAGCTTTACCAACTCCGACTGGCTCAGCGAGGACGGGCGACGGGTCCCGTACCAGCGCTGCCATTCAGCTCGGGATCGCAGGCCGGTGTTACCAGTGATCCATTGGAGACAATGCAGGCTGGATTCCCGCGTGTCCTGCCGGATGTGGGCTTCGGCTTCGCTCGCCGCCTTCTCCAAGGCAGTGGTCGGATTCGAGAACCGGTTGGGAAACTCCGGATCGAGCCCCTTGATGAGCTCCGACCAGAGGAACTGACCGTTCCGTTCCTTGAGTTTCGTCAGCGCGGCTCGGAATGTTGTCTGAGGGTTGCCCTGGATGCTCGCGCCCAGGACAGCCAAAGCGTCGGGCTTCTCGGCGGCACGGATCAGGAGGTTGATCCCGGGGACGGTCTCTTGCAACCTCTCGATCGCGCTCCGCCGTAATTCCACCGGCTGGGCGGCGTTGGTGGCGTAGGCGATCAGGAGGTCTCTCCCTTCAGGGGTTTGGGAGAGAAGCGAGTACCTGAGCGCCCAGAGGGCGGCCGTCGGGTCATCGAGCCAGGACTTCAACGCGGGGAGAAGTCCCGGCCAGCGGCAGCCGATGAGCGGAGAGTTGTGGACGGCATCCAGCAGGGCGGGATCGTGGACGTTGCCGAGGCTGATGAGGAAGAGGACTTCCTCGCGGCCCCCGACCTCGGCCAGGACATGAACCCAGGCCGGCAAGAGGTCTCCTGAGGAGTCCTTCGCCCTGGCCAGGATCGTACCTCGTTGCCTGGCGTCAAGGCCCGTGGTAGACACCCAATCGGCGACAGCTCCGGCCAACTCCTTCTCGACAGCCGGGGAGAGCCGAGCGCGGGTCGCGAGGTCGAGTGCTTGATCGAGGCACCGCTTCCGGAGCGCCCACGGGTAGGATTGCCTCAGCAGTGCCCGCATCGTCTGGATGGCATGGACTCGACGGATGTCGTTCGGGTCGTGTTCCATGGATCGGAGCAACTCCCCCAGAACGCGCTCGCGGTCACTCAGGAGGTAGAGGAATTCGTCCGCCCGAGGGGTCGGGGCACATGCATCGAAAGGCCAGGAGAATTCGGGGCCTGCCGATCGGGCTGTTTCGAGAGCTTGAGCGACGTGATATCGCCAGAGGACCCACGGGATGGCGCGGAACATCCCCGCGAACAGCAACCCGAGGAACGCCAGTGCCAAGAGGAGGGTCCTGAGACGAAACCTCGCCAGTCTTGGGTCGCGCGATTGAGCCGTTGCTGACCCATCTCGCCGCGAAGCATTACCCATTTTCAGGGCTCCGCGCAAGCGCTGCCGGGCTTCTTGAAATCCGACTGAAGGTCCGGCTTCGCGGACTTCAATCCTTTATGGTTAGGCTCCGTTTTGTTGCCGTCGCAGCAGATCGACACGATGCTTCTCCATGACGTCCAAGAGGCGGGCGTCATCGACGTCCCAGAGGGACTGGTCGGTCTGGTCTTCGACCAGGAATGCGAGGTTGGCCAGCAACTGGCCGAACCGGACGTCGGGCGAGAGTTGCTGGAGGTCGGCAAGCTTCTCGATCAACTCGTGATGGGTCGCTGGGATCATGGCAGTTGGTCTCCGATCTTGGGCTCGCCGGCATAAGCCCGTCGCAGCCTGCCGACGACCTCGACACGGATCGTTGCCCCCGGGGCCAGCTTTGGCGATCCGGGTGGCACGGGTCACTCCATTGTACAAGACCAGCACGCCATCGGCAGCCTCGTAGACCCAGGGCGGCGGCATCCCGACAGACGAGGCTCCGAATCGAACGATCTGCAGTTGGAGCTTGTACGGGTCCGCACCGCCCCGGCGCGTGGGCAAGCGCAGTTCACGAGGATCGACATCGCGAAAGTCTTGGGGCATGCCTGGCAGCCTATCGGCGTAAAGTGGCCGGCACCCTTGCAATGTTCTCAGACAGGATTCTATCGCGGCATGCTCTACCAGTGCATCACATACCCGCCATCCACATTGATGGTCTGGCCGGCGATGTTCCTGGCGCGCTTGCTGGCCAGGAAGACGGCCATCGCGGCGATGTCCTCGGGCTCTTGCCAGCGGTTCAAGGGGACGAGTTTCTTGATCTTCTCCGCAGCCCAGTCCTCGTAGGTCTGCTGCTCGGATTCGGGCTGACGCCGGTTCCAGGCGTCCCAGGTTGAGCGGGGTCTTGACCATCCCCGGGCAGAGCGTGTTCACGCGCACGCCGTGGGGCGCCAGATCCTTGGCCGCGCACTGGGCGAAGTTGATCAGCCCCGCCTTCGAGGCGCTGTAGGGCGGGTCGGTCTGGGAGCCGATCTGACCGGCGACCGACGACAGAAACAACATGCTGCCGGCTTTTGCCCGCACCAGCAGCGGGGCGAACGCGTGCGCCACGTGCACCGCGCCGATGAGGTTCACCCGCAGCACCTGCTCCCAGTCGGCCGGCTCCAGGTTCCAGAACGGGAAGCCGAACTTGCCCGAGCCGATCCCCACGGCGAAGACAACGTGATCGCAGCGGCCGAAATACTTGTAAAGCGCATCGGCGGAGCGGACGACGGCGGCGTGATCGGTCACGTCGGCCACCAGCCCCAGCGCGAGGTGGTCGTCGGGATCGGCCAGAGGCTTGCCTCCGTTCGGGCGGAGCAAGGGCAACTGCTCGGCCACGTCCATCACGCCCCGGTCGCGATCGATGACCGCGACGTTGGTCCTCTCGGCCATGAACGCCTGCGCGATCGCCTCGCCAATCCCCCGCGCGGCCCCGAAAACGGCCACGACTTGCCCAGCAAGACCGAGATCCATCTGTGAAGCCTCTTAGCGGAATGCCAGATGGCAAATGTCAGATGGCAAATGCGGAATGCCAGATGGCATCTGGCATATCGCCTGCTACTTCGCCTTCTGGCGGCCGGCTTGCTGGTTTCCCCGGCCGATATCGACCATGTGCCCGCGCACCGAGGCCTCGGCATTCTTGGCCCGGCTGCTCTCGCGGGCCTCGCGGGCCTGTTCGGCGGTCAGCTCGTGCGTACCCTTGGTCTTGCCCGTGGTGGCCTTCTTGCTCTTGGCCTTGGCCTTGCCCTTGCCGCCGCCGGACTGATGCCCGGCGCCTGTCGCGTCGTCCAGGTCTTCGGGCATGTTCTTGGGCAAGGCATCCGTCAGTTTGAATTTTCCGACACCGGACATCGCGACGGTCTCCTCTACTACTAACTTCGTCCAGCGTGCGGAGCCATGATGGCAACCACGCATCTTATCCGTGTTCAATCCGTGGCCCTTCACCGTCTTTTGGTTGCGGCTCGGCCGCGCTGTGTTCGTGCGGTGGTTCACTCATCCTGATTCTTTTGATCGTAGGCTCGTCACATCGTTCAACACAAGAGACCAGGGGAGACGTCTATCGTGTTCGCTTGGCGGATGGCAAATGGGGGATGGCAAATGGCAGATTCCAAATGGCGGATGGCGAGTGATGAGTTGCAATACCAACAACTCGCCACTCGCCACTTGCCACTCGCCACTAAAACTCCGACCCCACGGCCTCCAGGCTCTTCTCGGCGGTACCGGCGAGCTCGGCTTCCATCTCACGGAGTTCCTTGCTCTCGGTCTTGGACCGCCAGACGGCCCAGGCTACGCCGGCGATGCAGATTAGGCCGACGAGGTACAGCACCCAGAAGTAGTCCTTCTGGCCCACGACCAGGATCGTCGGAATGGCCAGCAGGCTGACCATGTTCATGACCTTGATCAGCGGATTGAGCGCGGGGCCGGCCGTGTCCTTGAGGGGGTCGCCGACGGTGTCGCCGGTCACGGCCGCCTTGTGCTTCTCGGAGCCCTTGCCCGTGGTCTCGGTGCGCGGCTCGTCCTCGATCAGCTTCTTGGCGTTGTCCCACGCCCCGCCGGCGTTGGCCATGAACACGGCCAGAAGCTGGCCGACGATAATCATGCCCGCCAGGTAGCCACCCAGGGCCTGGGCGCCGAGGAAGATGCCCACCATGATCGGCACGAGGATGGCGAGAAGTGCCGGCCCGATCAGCTCCTGCTGAGCGGATGACGTGCAGATGTTGACCACGCGGCCGTAGTCGGGTTTCTTGGTGCCGGCCCAGATCTCCTTGTCGCGGAATTGCACGCGGCATTCCTTGACGATCAGGAAGGCCGCCCGGCCCACGGCGCGGATCAACATCGAGCTGAACAGGAACGGCACGCAGCCGCCGATCAAGGCACCAATGAAGACTTGGGGATTCGAGACGGACAGCTTGCCGGCCTCTTCCAGGTAGGTCTTCAGAGGCATCGTACCGACCAGTCTCTCGCTCCCCACCGCGATGACCGCGATGAAGCTGGCGAAGAGGCTCACCGCGGCGATGACCGCCGAGCCGATGGCGATGCCCTTGGTCTCGGCCTTGGTGGTGTTGCCCACGGCGTCCAGGTCGGCCAGAATCTGGCGGGCGCGCTTGTAGTTCGCCTCGCCCATCTCCTTCTCCTCGTAGCCCATCTCGCCGATGCCGTTGGCGTTGTCGGCCACGGGGCCGAACACGTCCATCGAGATCGTGTTGCCGGTGAGCGTCAGCATGCCGATGCCGCACATCGCCACGCCATAGGCGACGAACAGCGGGCTCGAGCCGGCGTAGATGACCACCGAGAGGAAGATGGCTCCCGCGATGATCAGCGTGCCCACCACGGCCGACTCGTAGCCCACGGCAAACCCCTGGATGATGTTCGTCGCGTGTCCGGTCTGGCAAGCCTTGGCCATGCTCCGCACCGGCGCGTACTGCGTATGAGTGTAGTAGCTCGTGCACTTGTTCAGGGCGACGGCCAGAATGATGCCGATCAGGCAGGTCCAGGCCGGCCGCATGTCCAATCCGCCCCAGACGCCCAGGTTCGACCATATCGGCTGGGAGTCGTTGAGGATCTTGCCCTGGTATCCGGCCACGAACTGGGCCAGACCCTGGCCATGGGTGATCGCGTCGTCGCGAGCGGAGGCGAAGTCGTCAGTAACCTTGAATCCGTAGTTGGCCTGCGGATAGTGCCGGATGTAGTCGTCATCGAAGTGCAGGTAGGCCAGGCCCAGGAGCATGAAGCCCACGACGCTGATGACCGAGCCGATCAGGAAGCCGCGATGCACCGAGTGCAGCGCCTCGTCGCTGGTGCTGTCCGCCCCGGCCCGGACGCTGTAGGTGCTGATGATCGAGCCGACCACGCCGATGGCCCGCACCAGAAGCGGGAAGATGACGCCCTTGTGGCCGAAGCTGGCGTAGCCCAGAATCATGGCCGCGACGATCGTGACCTCGTAACTCTCGAAGATGTCGGCCGCCATTCCGGCGCAGTCGCCCACGTTGTCGCCCACGTTATCGGCGATGGTTGCCGCGTTCCGCGGGTCGTCCTCGGGGATGTTGGCCTCGACCTTGCCCACCAGGTCAGCGCCCACGTCGGCCGCCTTGGTGTAGATGCCGCCGCCAACTCGCATGAAGAGCGCCAGCAGCGTGCCGCCGAAACCGAAGCCCAGCAGCACCTCATAGGCCTGCTCGCCATAGACAATGAAGATGATCGTGCCGCCCAGCAGCCCCAGGCCATCAGTGAGCATGCCGGTGATGGTGCCGGTGCGGTAGCCAAGCTGGAGGGCGTTGCCATAGCTGGTCCGCGCCGCGGCGGCCACACGGAGGTTGCCCCGCACCGCCAGGTTCATGCCCACGAAACCGACCAGCCAGGAGAAGAACGCCCCGAGGAAGAACGCCGCCGCGCGACCGATCTGGACCCAGCCACTGACCTCGGCGGTGAAGTAGAGGATCGCCGTGATCAGGAAGACCAGCGGCAGGAGCGCCTTGGCCTGTCGCATCAGGTACGCCCATGCCCCTTCCCGCACGGCGTCGGCCACTTCGCGCATCCTGGCCGTGCCCTGGTCGGCGCCGACCACCTGGCCCACCAGCATACCGGCATACCCCAGCCCCACCACGGCGATCAACAGCGTCAAGACCAAACCGACTCGCTCTGGCCAAGCATACTCCGTCAAGGGAACGAACAATTTCTCCTGAGACTCGTTCTCCTGAGGCTCGGCGGTCGGTGCCGCGGCGACCGGGGCAGGTCCAGCCCCGGGTGGTGGTGGTGCTGCTTTCCCCGCTTGCTGGGCGAGCAGCACCGAGGGTGCCGCCAGCAGGGCGGCAGTGATCGCGACAAAGGTTACGACGCGCCAACGTTGCATGATCCCTATCTCCGAACTCATTGAGAAGTTGTACCGACACGTTCCGGGAGAGAGTTGTATCGGATGGTGAAAAGCACAAAGAATGCGGCCCGTTCCCTGCTCGGGTCAAGTCCATCAACAGAGGGCGTTGTCGCGACCTTCAGGCCAGTCCCATCCCTGCGAGGCGACGACGCCGTCGCGGTGACCGGCTTCCCACCTCAATTGAACCTGAGCACCACCGAAGGACGATCCGCCACATTTTTCCCCAATTGAACACAACCGGCTGTGATTGTGAAGTGGTTAGTGGCGAGTGGCGAGTGGCGAATTGCTGCTTTTGCAGCGTGTCACTCGCCATCCGCCATCTGGAATTTGCCATCTGCCATCTGGAATTTGCCATCTGGAGGAGATTCGTCTGGCCGCCCGCCACTCGCCACTCGCGAATCAGTACCCCTCCGCCGTCTTGGGGAAGCTGGTGACGTCGATATAGCGGTAGGTGCCGCCGGTGGCCCTGGCCATCCGGCGCAAGGGGGTCTCCATGCCCAGATCGGTGCCTCGGCTGAACTCGACGGCCTGGATGCGGCTGCCATGCGCTTCGGCCAGGATCTGGTCGACGTCGCTGTTGGTCATGAGATCGGCGTCGGTGAGGAAGAAGATGACCTCGGGCCGCAAGCCCAGCGCCGTGCGCAGGGCCAGCATGTGATCGGTGCCTCCGTCGGGACCCACGGCGCGAAGCTGGGCCTCCACGCGTGTCTTGTTCGAGGTCGTGGCCGGCATCATCCCCTGGTTGCCCTGCGGGTCGGTGAAGACACGGACGTTCAGGTTGTAGAAAATCACGGAAAAGCGGGCGTCCGGCGGCAGCGGGTTGAGACTGGCCAGTAATTCGCGCTTGGCCACGTTCAGCGAGCCACGCGTGGCCATGCTGCCAGAGCAATCGATCACGTATGCAAACGACCGACCATGCTCGCGGGCACCAAAGAATTCGGTCCCAGGACCGATCCCCCGGCCGATTCCCCCTCCCGAGCCGCCGCCGGAGCCACCGCCACCCCCCGTGCCCGAGCCGGGGATCAGCCCCACTCCCGAGGTCCGCGGGCCAGGCAGGGCCTGGTCGAACAGCTCGGTGTCTTTGCTGGTCGTGCTGGGCAAGAGCTCGCTCAAAAGCGCATCGGCGGTGGGGTCCCGAACGGTTCTTTGAGGATCGGTCTCCGTCTTGGGCGCCACGAAGGCGATCGAGCCCATCCCGCCGATCTCGCCGGGAGATCCTCCACCACCGATCCCGGAGCCGGCGTTTTGATTCTTCCCCGCGCGGTTGTCCACGGGCTCCAGCTCACCCTGGAGGGCGGTCGGACCGGTTAGCTCACGCGAGGCGACCACGTTCAAAACCGCCAGCGAGGCCACGCCCACGAGCAACAGATGCACCAGTACCGAGCTGAACAGCGAGCGGGGATCGGTCATCGGCGTCTCGCCGAAGTGGAGACGATCGCGAGCGTCCGGCTGGTTCTCGGCCGCCTCGGGTTCGGGCGGAGGCGGGGGGGGTTCGACGAACGCCTCGTCAGACTTGAACGTGAACCGGAGGCCCTCCAGGGGATCACGCGTCGGCAGCGGTTGGTCCATTTGCGTCCTCCCAGTGCGAAATGCGGAATTCTCGTGAATCTGGAACGAATCCAATTCCGCCTTCCTCATCTGCCATTTGCCGGTTGGCATTTGGCATTTGGCATTTGGCATTTGGCATTTGGCATTCACTCGCCGCTCGCCACTCGTCACCCGCCACTCGCGTCCTCCGGATCGAGAAACTCCAGCGGCGAATCGGCCTCTGTGGAATGTATCTCTTGGCATGGCCTCGTGTGCCGGGCCGGCCCGCGCAGGTGCTGCCAGACCAGGACCACGGCCAGAGCCGCGCCCAGGAACAGTCCCAATCCCCACGTCAGGGGCGTCCAGGAATTGTACGTCCGACCGGCGGTCCGGGTCGACTGAGTGCCCGTTTCCGGGGCAGGGCCAGCGCTGGCCGCCTCGTTTTCCTGCCCGGCGCTGGCCGCGATGTTTTCAGGCTGGCAATCGCCGACGATGAGCGGGGCGAGCCGGGCCTGATCGGCGCCGGTGTAGCGGATGGACCTGAGAAATGTTCCCGTAAACACAATCTTCTGCCCGATTTCAGGCGAGTTATCTTTGGCGTCTGTCTTATTCTGGGGAAAAACGATGCAGAACAGATTTCCCGCGCGCGTGCTGACCCAGGCCTCGACCAGCGGGGGGAAGCTGCCCACGGCCCCTTGGCGGAAGACGCGGGCGATCCGTCCGGCCACGATCACCCTCCGCCCGCGCCAGGTGTCGGCATGATCCCAGAGGTCGCGGAACGAGACGGCCTGGGGAGGATCGTGGGGATTGGCGTTGTCGGCAGTCGCTTTACCCGAGAGCGCCGCATGATAGGCGGGCATGTCGGCCAGCCCCAGCCCAGACGGGAGATCTTCGGCAGAGGTTTGTGCTTGGGCCATCGTCCTGGCGATTAGCATGCAGAGCGCTATCAAAACCCCGTGGGACAAGATTCCAATCTTGTCCACATTCCTTGCAGATCCGGCAAATTGGGCATGATCCGAATGAGGGAGAGACGATCGACAAGATTGGGATCTTGTCCCACGAGGGATCATCGTGCACCTCCTCTCCCGCTGGGCAAGAACGGCAGAGCGCCGGGGTAGGCCAAGCGGACGGAGGCCACGCCCGCGGCCGAGCAGGTGGCGATGATCCGAGCGGCCGGCTCGTAGCGGAGCTGGTCGTCGGCGATGAGCCGCACGCGGAGCGGGCGCTTGCCCAGGAGTCCGGTGTACCGGCGCAGGCGCTGGCCCAGCGTCGCCAGGTCTGGGACCGTGGCCTCGCCCAGTTTCAAGGTGGCCAGATCGCCCAGGTCGTCGGCCTCGGCCCGGACCAGCAGGTCGTTCTCCAGGTCGGCGTCGACGGACTTCGAGGAGGTGGGCCGGGCCATTCCCTCCGGCGCGGAGGGGAGCGCCATGGGGGTGGCCGGCAGGTACAGGTCGAGGTGCGTCTCGGCCGAGGGGGCCCGGAACGTCAGCACGAAGAAGGCCAGAAGCTGAAACGCCATGTCGAGCATCGGGGCGACGGGAAAGAAGACCTCGTCGGGCGGACCGGGTCGAAACCTGCGCGAGCGGGGCGCCACTGCGGCGGCGGCCGCTTCGGTCATGCTGCCCAGGGTCTGGGCCGTCGAGGCCGGCATGTCCATCCCGAGACTCATGACTTGCCACTCCGCAACACGACCAGGCTGAACTGGGCAAAGCCTCGCTCCTGGGCCTCGGCCAACGTCCAGCGAACCGCCCCATACGACGCGTCGCGATCGGCACGCAAGATCACGACCGTCGGCAGCTCCTCGCTTCCCGGGTCTGGCTCCGAATCCTGGCTCGCCCCCACGACCGTCTCGCCAGGGTGCAGCAGCTCCAGCCCCGCGCGACGGTCGCTGGCCTGGCGCGACCACCACGCCGACGCCTCCGCGCCCAGCAGCGCGCGCCCCTCGACCAGAAGCTGTCCGCGACGATCGAGGGCCACTGGCAGGCGATCGAAAGTCAGATCCGAGCCCGGCAAGGCCGCCGGGGCGACGGGCAGGCGCACCCTGCGGTTCTCCCCTTCCAGCCGGGTGCCGAAATGGATGAGCATCATGAAGAACGTGATCAACTGAAGGACCACGTCCAGAAGCGGCGTCAGGTTCGGGCTGATCAGGCCCGAGGTCCGGCGAGTCGAGCGTGCCATGATAAAGCATCCGGTGACGCGGAGGCGGGAACTCGCGAAGGCGCCAAGCTCGCGAAGGTAGAACCGAAGGTGATTTTCTGCATTGATTTCTTGGCGGGCTTGGTGCCTTGGCGAGAGTGCCTTTTTCGGTATTCACTGCGTTTCCACCGGCGGCAATGCCGAGCGCGGCGCTCCGGCAGCGGCGGCCAGCGCGGCGCTGGCGGCGTAGGGATGCGGATGGGTCACCGGCCCGCCGATGGGGATGGGCCGTGACGCGGGCGGCTGGCCCGGCGTGGGCGTGGGCGCCGGGGCCGGCTCTTCCTTGCGCACTCCCGGGGCGAACTGCTCGAGCAGCGGTTCGGCCCCCATGGCCACTTCCAACGACAGCCGGGCGATCCGGTTGCGAAACATGGAATAGAAGAAGATGGCCGGGATCGCCACGCCAATTCCCAGCAAGGTTGCAAACAACGCCGTCGAGATGCCGGCCGCGAGCTGGCTGGCCTGGGGCGTGGCGCCTTCCGTCGCGATCACGCGGAAGGCGATGATCATGCCGTAAACCGTTCCCACCAACCCGATCATCGGCCCGAGCGTGCCCACCGTCGCCAGGTAGGTGGTGCGGTGCTCCATCTCCATGGTGGCGTCCTCGTTGGCCAGCTCCATGGCCCGCTGGGCGGCGGGCAAACCGGCGGGAAGCTTGCGCACGCCCGCCGCCAGCACCCGGGCCAGGAGCGAGCCGTCCGCGGCCAGCCGATGATAGGCCTCGCTGTACCGCTTGTGCTCGAGAAAGCTCTCGATCTCCCGGATAAGCACCCGGGGCATGGCAACCCTCGTCCGATACCGCAGGGCCATCCAGACGACCAGGGCAAAGAGGTAAAACGACATCACGGCGATGACCCAGAAGACCGGCCCCGCCGCCCGCGCCATCCAGAACAAGAACGACTCATGACCATCCACCCGGGGGATCCGCGACCCGGTTGCGTCCGCGCCCTCTTTCCCTTGCCCGTCGTCCTCGCCGGTCGCCACACGTGAGCGCCCGGCGCCAGAACCTCCGTCGGTCGAACTCTCCCGCGCCTGAGCTGCCGATGGTGCCAAACCCACCAGATCGGGGCTCGAGAGGCCGGAGCACCAGACCAGAACCGCCGTGGAGAACAAGAACCGTGCGAGCGTTGGCGCACGGAGATGGAAAATCCTCACCAGCCGACCTCCCCGACCACGGATGCCAACCCCTGCACCCGAAGGACGTTCCACGCAGCCCTCGTGCCATCTCGATCGCCTCTGATCCACCTTATCCGATTCGGCTAGCTCGAACAACGCGAAGCGGGCGGGCGGTGGTCGAGAAAAAAATCCGTGACCCGGCTGTCCAGAATGCGTCTGGCGGCGGAGGTTATGATCGTATGGGGGAAACCATGGAGAACGACACGGGCGATCCGGCAGACCTGATTGAGCGTGCTCGGGCCGGGGATCGGGCGGCCTTGAGCTCCCTCCTCGATCGATACCGCGGCCGCCTGCGCCGGATGGTCGAGCCGCGCCTGGATGCCAGGTTGCAAGCACGCCTCGACGCCTCGGACGTGATCCAGGAAGCTTACGTCGAGGTGGCCAAGCGGCTGGACGAGTACCTGCGCGATCCCAAACTCCCGCTCTTCTTGTGGTTGCGGCTCGTGGTCGGCGAGCGGCTAATGAAGCTGCACCGACACCACCTCGGCACCCAGATGCGCGCTGTCGGCCGAGAGGTTTCGCTGTTCCGCGGCGCCCTACCCGCGGCCAGCTCCGCGGCGCTGGCGGCCCAGTTGCTGGGCCGGCACACGTCGCCCACTCAAGCGGCCGTGCGTGCCGAACGCATCCTCCGGCTGCAAGAGGCGCTCAACACGCTCGAGCCCATCGACCGGGAGGTCCTGTCGCTGCGGCACTTCGAGGAGCTGACCGCGGCCGAGACGGCGCGCGTTCTGGGCATCGAGGAGGCGGCCGCCGCCAAACGTTACTTCCGTGCTCTCATGCGCCTCAAGGAGATCCTTGCCTCGATGGCCGACGGCCAGGAAGGGATTTGAGATGACTGACGACAGCTCCGAGCGCTTCGTCCTGCTCAATCACCTGGTGGACGAGTTCGCCGAGCGCTACCGCCGAGGCGAACGCCCGGCTTTGAAAGAATACATCGACCGCCATCCGGAGCTGGCGGAAGACATCCGCGAGCTCTTCCCGGCCATGGTCGAGATGGAGCGGGTCAAGGAAGACCGTGATGAACTGGCCGAGACCCCAGCCCCCGCTTCCCTGCCCCCGCCGCGGCGCCTGGGCGACTACCGGATCATCCGCGAGATCGGCCGCGGCGGCATGGGGATCGTCTACGAGGCGGAGCAGGAATCACTGGGCCGGCACATCGCGCTCAAGGTGCTGCCGAAACAGCTCCTGGTAGACGCCCGGACCAAGCGGCGCTTCGAGCGGGAGGCCCGATCGGCCGCCCGGCTGCACCACACCAACATCGTGCCCGTCTTCGGCGTGGGCGAGCACGACGGCCTGCCCTACTACGTGATGCAGTACATCCAGGGTCTGGGACTCGACGTGGTCCTGGAGGAATTGAAGCGGCTGCGATCCAGCGCGGAGGAAGGTGACGGTGCTCCGTGCCCCAGCGATGGCGCGGTGCGGGCCTCGCGCAGGGAGGCCGGCGCGGCCGGCGCCCGCGGGGACGTCACCGCGTCCGACATGGCCCGCTCGCTCTGGACCGGCCGGTTGACTCCTGGAGTGGCTGACGACGAGGAAGCGACCCTGGCGGATTTCTCCACGAACGGAGCCACCAGTCCGGTCTCCGGCGAGTCGGCCAATGGCGTCGCGTCCGCGCACGTCTCTCTCGCCGGGCACATTGCCGACTCGTTGTCGCCGTTTTCCTCGTCCGTGGTCTTGCTCGGGGGCAGCGGCGCATCATCGGGCAAGAAGCGGCCCACCTACTGGCAACGGGTGGCCAAAATCGGCCTTCAGGTGGCCGACGCGCTTCAGCATGCGCACGCCCTGGGCGTGCTCCATCGCGACATCAAGCCGTCCAACCTGCTCTTGGACGCGCAGGGGACGGTCTGGGTTACCGACTTCGGGCTGGCCAAGGCGGACGACCAGCAGAACCTGACGCACACCGGCGACATTCTCGGCACGCTCCGCTACATGCCGCCGGAAGCCTTCGAAGGCAAGGCCAACACGCGCGGCGACGTCTATTCCCTGGGCCTGACACTCTACGAGATGCTCGCGTTCCGGCCGGCCTTCGATGGGCGCGAACGCAACCGGTTGATCAAGCAGGTGACGAATGAAGAGCCGGAACCGCTGGACCGAGTGAACCGG
>JBMFUH010000048.1:0-16200 GCA_049966735.1 Isosphaeraceae bacterium | reverse complement strand
GAGCCGAAACGGGACGATTGAGGAACAGGAGACCCACCACGACGTAAAGCACTCCCATGAGCAGCATCAGGAAGAAGCCGCTCCACTCTCGGGTCCAGAACGATCCCACGAGCTGCCCCACACCGCCGACCAAGAGCATGGCGCCGAGGAACAGCGCCGTGGCGAGAGAGGCGACCAGTGGCGCCCCAATGGCCAGGGTGCCGGCCACCACCAGGACGATTCCCAGCACCAGCAGCCAGACCCACTGGCCCCGGATTGCTTCCAGTTCGTGTCGAAGAACTCTCCTGCTCTCGGGATACGCAGGGCTTGTGCTCATGGTTAAGCCTCCTCATCTTCCGAAACTGCAAGAACGTGCTGCGTCTCATTGGTTCACGGCAAATTGCTATTCTACCACGAAACATATCGAGACGACACACCATGGATCGAGCCGTCGCACGCCAGACTTGATCGGACCTTGGCTGGAGGTTGCCTGCCGGGGTCGCGGGGGATAGATTCCTAGTAGGGCTCGCACCGCGGGCCGGCCCCCAGACAGCATGATTCGCCAACCTCGCCCGCCCCCTCAAGAGAGGAATGATCCCCCCTTGGACTCGGGAAATCCACACAAGAACACCGCATGCAGCGCAGTGCCCGGTCAGCCCATCGAGAATCCGGCGGTCGAGCCAAAGCAGGAGATGTCCGCGGCAAAAGAGCCGGGCCGGGAGGCGAAATCTCGGGATAATGCCCAGGCTCGCCGCTCGTCGGGCTCAGGAATCGGTCGACTCGGCATGATCATCCTCATCGTCGTGGGCCTGATCGGCGGTGCCGTCTGGGCCTGGCCGAGGGTCGTCCTGGCTCTCAATACCGTGAGGACCGACGATGCCTACGTCGCCGGACACGTGACCTATGTGGCCTCGCGCGTGGCCGGGACCGTTCTTCAGGTCCATGTCGACGACAACGTCTTCGTGCGGGAGAACGACCTTCTGGTCGAGCTTGATCCCGAACCCTACCAGATTGCCCTGAACCGGGCCAAGGCCGCCGTGGCCACGGCCGAGGCACAGGTTCAACAAGCCATCAGCCAGGGCCGGGCGATGGTTGCCGGGGTTCGGGCGGCATACAACAACGTGAAGCTGGCGCAAGACCAGGTCGTCGAGCAGATCGCCAAGCTGAGGGCGAGCCTGGCGACGTTGAAGAAAGCAAAAGCCCAGCGCGAGCTTGCGCAGGCCGAGCTGAGCCGGGCGCAGAACCTGTTTCGATCCAACAGCGGCACCCAGCAGGTGGTCGATCAGCGCACCGCTTCCTACCAGGTCGCCGCGGCCGACGAGCTCGAGGCCTTCCAGCGGGTTCACGTGAACCGTGCCGCGCTAGGCTTGCCCTCCGTGGCTTCCGACGAGGATCTCCTGCGTCAGATCCCCCCTGACCTGGAAAAGGAATCGCCCATGGTTCGGGCCGCACTGGCGGACCTGATCAACGCCGGCGTCAAGCTGGGGCTGGAAGTGCCGCCGATCGCCCACGACCCCGAGACCGTCTACAACAATTTCGTGAAACACGCGCCTGGGGGCGACCTGGACGCCTATCTCAACACGCTGCTGGAGGACTCGCCCGCGGTACGGCTGGCCAGGGCCGGCCTGGAACAGGCCCGCCGCGCGCTCGACCAGGCGGAGCTGGACCTGCGCGACACCAAGATCCACGCCGCGGTCGCCGGGTTCGTCAATCGCCGGGTCGCCAACCCCGGCAATCGCGTTCAGGCTGGGCAAGGTCTCATGGCCATTCGACCGCTTGAAGGCGTCTGGATCGACGCCAACTTCAAGGAAACTCAGCTCTGCTCGCTGCGGATCGGCCAGGCCGTCGACATCCACGCCGATGCCTATCCGGGGCGGGTCTACCGCGGGCGAGTTTCCGGTTTCAGCGCGGGGACTGGCGCCTCGACAGCTCTCTTGCCTCCCGAAAACGCCACGGGCAACTTCGTGAAAGTCGTGCAGCGGCTGCCGGTCCGCATCGACCTGGTCGACGGCAACCCGACCGACGCCCCTTTGTTCATCGGGCTTTCCGTGGAACCCGTCGTCAAGATCAAGGAGCCGGCCACCGGCCCGTTCGCCGGCTCGATGCTCCAGCGCCCGGCGCCGGAACCTTCGGTGAAGAGGCCGTCGTCATGAGCGCCGGGGCAGTCTCCGCGACCGAACCTCTGGCTCCTCCGGCTGTGCGGCCAGTGGTCAGCCCCTGGCTGATCGCGCTCACCGTCACGATCGCCACGTTCATGGAAGTGCTCGACACGAGCATCGCCAACGTGGCGCTGCCGCACATTGCCGGCAACCTGGGCGCCAGCCTGGACGACGCCAACTGGGTGCTCACCGGCTACCTCGTCGCCAACGCGATGATCATCCCCCTCTCGAGCTGGCTCTCCACGGCTCTCGGTCGCAAACGCTATTACATAGGCTGCGTGGCGCTCTTCACCATCACCTCCGCGCTTTGCGGATTGGCCACCAGTCTTCCCCTGCTGATCGTCTGGCGGATCATCCAGGGCATAGCCGGCGGCGGACTTCAGCCGGTCTCGCAGGCCATCCTCCTGGACACATTTCCTCCGGCGCGGAGGACTGCCGGCATGGCGGTCTACGGTGTCGCGGCGCTGACGGCGCCCGTGCTCGGGCCCACGCTCGGCGGCTGGATCACCGACAATTACTCGTGGCGTTGGATCTTTTATATCAACATCCCCGCTGGGCTGCTCTCACTGCTCCTGAACGCGCTTCTGGTCGACGACCCCGAATATCTCAAGCGCGACCGGCTGGAGATCCTCCGCCGGGGCTTGCGCATCGATTACCTCGGCATCGGCCTCTTCGCCCTGGGGCTGGGCTGTCTGGAGGTCGTGCTGGACAAGGGGCAGGAATGGGACTGGTTCGGCTCGCGGGCGATCGTCGTTCTGGCGGTGTTCACGGTCATCGGCCTGCTGGGCGGCCTGTTCTGGGAACTGCGCCGGCCCGATCCGTTCATCAACCTGAGGCTCCTGGCCGACCGCAGCTTCCTGACCGGGTGCATCATCATCTTTTCAACTTATGCGGTGCTCTATGGCAGTATCCTTCTTTTGCCCCAGATGATGCAGGGCCTGATGCGGTACGACGCGACCAACGCGGGGCTGGTGCTCTCGCCGGCGGGCCTCGCGTCGATGATCACGATGATTTTGAGTGCGCTGGTCCTCAAGCTGCGCCTCGACGCCCGCTGGCTGATCGCGGTGGGAGGGGCGACCATGGCCGTTGGGTCGTACATGCTGGCGACGTTGAACCTTCAGGCCGGTCCCATGCAGATCATCTGGCCGCGAGTCGTGCAGATGGCCGGCGCGGGGTTGATGTTTGCTCCGCTGGCGGCCGCGGCCGTCTTGTATCTGCCCAAGACCGAGATGAATAGCGCGAGCGGGCTGTTCAACATGCTGCGCAACGAGGGATCGAGCGTGGGGATCGGCATTTCCACCGCCGTGCTCCAGCGCCGGCTTCAGTTTCACTCGTTCCGCCTCACCGAGAGCCTCCAGCCGCTCTCCGTCGCCACCACCAGCGCGCTGGAGTCCGCGAACCGCTATTTCACCCAGGTCGCCGGCGACCCGGCCCGAGGAAGCCTGATGGGCTTGAGCGCCCTGCGCCTGCTGCGCGATCAGCAAGCCTACGCCCAGGCATTTCTGGATTGCTTCTGGGTTTTCACCCTCATCTCGCTCGTGATCGTGCCGTTGACCCTCTTGATGAGGAGATCTGTGGCGGAGGGAGCGGTCCACATCGGGGAGTGACGCGTCTTGCCGGACTTGCCGGAACGGTCTTCTTCAGGGCACGCCGAGCGTTTCCCTCACGCCAGGGGGCGGTTCGGGCGGTGCGTGTTGGGCGGCGGGGCGGTAGGATGAGACCACCGCCAAAAGTGTCAGCGTGCCGACCCAGAACAGAAAGAAGGTGAGGGCGGCCGCGAATCGTTTGCGATCCTTGCTCCAGGCCATGAACATGATCCTTGTGCGTGGTTCCAAGGGAATCCTGATCGGGAAGTGGCTAGTGTGGAGTGGCTAGAGCGGTTTGCAGTCGGCTTGCGCACTCATTGAATATCGTAGGGTCCGCTGTGCGGACCAATTGCTCTGGCCGTCGGTCCGCACAGCGGACCCTACGGTGAGCGATCGACCCGAAAACCGCTCTAGAAGGGATGTTTTCTCGCCACTCGCCACCACTCACAAACCACTCACCACTAGTTACTCGCCACGAATCAGTCGCGAGCCGGTCACGACGACTGATCGTCCTCCAGACGGAATCGCGGCCGTAATCCGGTTGCGAAGTCGAAGACGTCGTCGAAATCGGACCGCTTGTCGCTGGGGGTCTTGTCCAGGTCTCCCGAGCCGATCAGGTTGTAGACAATCTCGCCGATGTCCGAGGTCGAGCGAATTCCCCACTGTTCCAGGACGGTGATCGCCATCATGCCATAGGCCCGCAGAGCCAACCTGCGGGCGGCCAGCGAGAGTTCGCGGCCGGTCACGTGGCCAGGGCCCTGCACCCTGGTTTCCGATTCCTCGGTGCGCGCCGACTTCTTCTTGGGACGCGCGGCGCGGGCGCGATCGGCCCGCTTGCGCCGCTCCTTCAGCTTGCGGTTCCTGGCGAGCTTGAGCGATTCAAGAACGAATGCATAAGCTTCAATACTGTAACGGGAATCACGGGCTATCACTCGAGCGAGCTGATCGCGGATATTCATGTTCTGGTCATCCCTCCCGGATGAGCGTCGTTGCCGGGCTCATCATCATGCTCTTCGTCATCACCGAGAGGCGAGTCTGGCAGGGAAGAGCCTCGGCGATTCGATCTGGGCCGATCATCGGGCGCGGCGGAGCGGCCGCGCGGCGGTTCGTGGCGAACGATCTCGTCGTGGCCAATGATGATCCGCCGGTGGTCGTCGTACTCGACCACCAGTTTCCGGGCCAGGACCTCCTGGGCGACGACTTTCCCCTTTCCCTTGGCCGTGACGACGAGCGAACCGACAGGAGGAAGCTTTTGCTCTAACTCGCGGTACGTGTCGAACTCGTAGCGGAGGCAGCATTTCAGCCGGCCGCACCGGCCCGAAATCTTGGACGGGTCGAGCGTGGTCTTTTGCAGTTTGGCCATCTTCATCGAGACGGGGGGCATGGCGGTCAGGTGCGTGTTGCAACAGACCGGCTTGCCGCAGTCTCCATAGTCGGCTATCAGCTTGGCCTCGTCGCGCACGCCAATCTGCCGCATCTCGATCCGCGTACGCAGGGCGCGTGCCAGGTCCTTGACCAGCTCTCGAAAATCCACCCGCTTGTCGGCGAGGTAGTAGAAGATGATCCGCTCGCGGCCAAAGAGGATCTCGACGTCGACCAGGTTCATCTGCAGCCGTCGCCTGGTGATGAACTGTTGGCAGACGGCAAACGCCGCCTCCTGGTCGGTAGCCAGCCTGATCTCCTGTGCCAGGTCGTCCGAGGAGGCGTCCCGGAGAATCTCTCCCCGCATAGGGCGATCGAGAAACGTCGCGATCCGCTCCGTTGCCGGGCAGAGAACCTCGCCCAGCTCGATTCCCCGGTCGCTGCGAATCACCACGCGGCCGCCTCGCGGATGGTCCGTATCGGCAGGGGCGGTACACTGACCGAGAAAGCGCATTCGACCGTAGCGAACGACGTAAGACATTGAGATCCAGATGAGATCCATTCGGGCCAGCGAGCGGGGAGACCGTCCCTCTCATTTCCCGCGGCCGAGCCAGGGCAGTTTCGCTTCCTCTCGAATTATGACCGGGAACGGCTTCGGGGGAAAGGGGCGTCAGACGGTTAGCGTGCCCTCGATCTCCGGAACGGGCTGATTCGGCTTCAATCACTGGCCTGGTCTCGCCATAATGATCGTTGCGAGGTTGGCCGGATGCACAATCGACGTCGGCGCGGTGAGTCGCCAGGAGACGATTCCCCAGGACCGACCTTCTTCCATGAGGACGTGGTGATGCTCAATGAGGAGTTGCTGGCGCTACTGGTTTGTCCGATGGGCAAGGCTCCCCTCCGTCGTGAAGGCGATGTGCTTGTCTGCACCCGCTGCGGCCCCCGATTCGCCATCAAGAACGACATCCCCAACATGCTGATCGACGAGGCCGAGCTTCCCGCGGACTGCCCCTCTCTGGCGGACCTCCCTTGCGTGCGGTCCGGCGATGCCAAGCTCGACTGAAGGCCAAGCACACGGCCGCGGGGGCTTTCGCCTCTTGCATCTCCTGGAGGGCCCGCCGTGCGGACCGGGGGCATCGGCTGAGGATCGGTCCGCACAGCGTGCCCTACAAGTAACCGAAGCTCAGTCCGCCGGGATGTCTCCAGTCCGCCAGCGCTCCAGGTGAAACCAGCCGCGCTCGTCGGTCCAGGCAGCTTCCTCGACAAACCCGGCCCGTTCTCGGAGCCGCGCAAGCATGCATTCGGTGTACTTGTGCGAATTCTCGGTGTGGATCGTCTCGCCGGCGGCGGACCGGACGATCAAGTCGGCGGCGGGAATCCGGACGGTCTGATCGCGGGTGCAAACGAGGTGCATCTCGACCCGGCCGCGATCTGGCCGGTAGGTCGCCCGGTGCTCAAACGCGTCCACCGGGAAGTCGGCTCCGAGTTCGCGATTGATCCGATGCAGGATGTTCAGGTTGAAGGCCGCGGTGACCCCTTCGGCGTCGTCGTAGGCTGCCTCCAGGACCGAGCGATCCTTGGCCATGTCGATGCCGAGCAAGAGTCGATCGTCGGCACGCATGGTCCGGCCGATCATCGCCAGCAGTTCGGTCGCGGAGTCCATGTCATAGTTGCCCAGGCTCGAGCCTAAAAAGATGATCAGCCGAGGTCCCCAGGCGCGTGCCATGATCCGCTCGAGACCGCGAAGATAGTCCGCCACGTACCCAGTGACGCGCAGGCCACGGTACTTTCTCGTCAGGCGGAGGGCTGATTCCTCGAGAGCCGAGGGAGAGACGTCGATCGGCACGTAATGCAGCCGCCGTTGCTGGTTGAGAGCCGCCGCGTCTTGTGGGCGCTGCCGCTGCCCAGCTCGATCAGAGTGAGGTCTGCTCCCGGATCGCAGGGCAAGTCGGCGACCATCTCGCGGGCGTGCTGCCGGAGAATCGCGTCCTCGGTGCGGGTCAGGTAATACTCGGGAAGCTCGCAGATGGCATCGAACAGCCGGGAACCTGCCTCGTCGTAAAAGTAGGTCCAGGGGAGCGTTTTGGGCGTGGCGAGAAGTCCCGCCCCGACCGCGCCGGCAAAGGCCAGCACGTGCGGCTGGCTGGCTGGCGGTTCCATCAGGTGAGTGATGGTTGGCTGGCGCAATGGGGCATTTGACAGCCGAGCATTCGAGGAATGTGAAGCGACGGACAACGGGCACCTCCGTATGGTTGTGCTGCGGGATGCTTGCCGTCATCGGCGTCAAGAATGGCCAATCCGCGCCGCTTCTGGATTTTAGGCAGATTGAGAATAAGTCAACGGGTAAGGGGTGAACAACGAAAAAAGGTAGGCTGCTACGACCCATCAATGCGCGGCAAGAGTACGGGCCAGCCGCAGTCCGAAATAGGGAAGCCGTTCGGTTGGCTGCCGGACGTTCCGATTCGCGGGCCGGACGTCGGCCGACGTGTCGAGAAATGACCCGCCCCGCGTGTCGATTCCCGTGGTGTCGGTCAACGAGGTGAGCTGAAGCGTGTCGGGCCTGGGCGGAGGCAGTTTGGGGTCGCGCATGAGGTCGACCAGGGTGCCGCACCATTCCGAGGCGTTGCCCAGGACGTCGAACAACCCGCTTGCGTTGGGGAGCTTGAGTCCCGGCGGGTGCAAGACCCTGCCCGATTCGCGCACGGTCCATGCGTAGGCGGTCAGCCGCGCCGGAGACAAGCCATGCGGCCAGATGGTCGTCGCCCCCGATCGGCAGGTGTACTCCCACTCGGCCTCGGTGGGGAGACGATAGCCCGTGCGCGCCAGGGAGTCCCGGGGCAGAACGAGTCCGGGCCCGATCAGCTTGGGATAGCACCACTGGTCCTCGGGGATCCCCTCGCGGGCGCTCAGCCAGTTGCAATAGTGGACGGCGTCAAACCAGGTGACCGCGCCGACGGCGCAGGCGTCGTTGGGAATTCTCATCCGGACTCCCGGCGTGTCAAAAACCACGGATTGCAGTCGCAGGCCGGGGTTGTCCTTGATGAAGAAGCGGTACTCGGCCAGCGTGACTTCGCGGGTCGCAATCGCGAACGACCGGTCGATGATCCGATCCTGAGGCGGCTCATCGCCGCCGGCGTCCGGATCCGAGCCAGGCACGGTGCCCATCCGGAACGAGACCGGGCCGCGAATGATCGCGAAGGTTTGCCCCGAAGGGCTGATCCACCAGTTCCGGCCGGGCAGCGGCGACTGGCTCCGCAACCCGGGCTCCAGGGCGTCCAGCTCGCCGTCGGCGGCCCACCTCCGCCGCAACACCCAGTCGATCGCGCCATGGATGCCGGGATCTGGGTCCGAACCATACCAGGAGACCAGCAGAGACTTGAGCTCGGCGCGGGGCACGGAGGGAATGCTCTCGGGCTCGAAACCGCCCAGGGAAAGGATCAGGGCCCGACGCGCGCTCAGGTCGCCTTCCACTTTGAGTCGCTCGATCAGAATGGCCGGATCGAGCCTGTAGTCGGGCAGGACATGGATCAGCTCGGTTCTGAGGCTGGGGTCGTCGCGGTGTGCAAGCAAGGGCCAGAGCAGCTCCGGTCGCCCCAAAACGAACAAGGCCGCGGCCTGGCGGGCCTGGCGTTCCGCCAGGATGAGGTCGTGCTGGGCCGGAACGTTGAGCGCGGGGAGAAGAACCGCGATGGCTGAAGCGCGATCCTCGGTTGAAGTGAGTCTGCTCAGGATCTGACCGAACTGGCCGGGCCTGGCATCCGCCAGTAGTTGGGCCAGCACCTCGGGGCGTTGACCCTGGTCCGCCTGGCAGGCGAATTCGAACAGAAGCGAAAAGGCCAGCGCCTTGGGCTCGTCGGTGGAGCGGCCGGCATAAATGTCGAAAAGCGGGCCGTGCAGCGCGCCACTGACGGGTTGGAACACCTCCCGCCAGGCGGCGATCTCCGAGGGATTGACCTGGACCAGCTTGGCCGCGATGGGGCCGGCGAATTCCCGCCAACCGCCCCAGTGCGGATCGGCCAGCGCCAGCGCGCCGAGCCGGCGCAGGGCCGCGTCGTCGAGCGGTCGCGAGGGGGACGGCAAGGCGGCAATCAGGAGCTTGACGAAAGCTTGCAGGGCGTTGTTCCGGTGCAAGCCCTGGCGGATAACCAGCACTTCTTCGGGCGAGGTCTGGGACAACACCAGCCGGGCGACCAGCGATTGCGCCCGCGACGAGTCGTCGGCCAGCAGTGCCAGGGCCGCTCCGAGACGCCCAGCCGCCGTGGCTGTCGCGTGATCGCCGAGCAACGACTCGAGACGGTCCCGGACCAGCGACCGATCCGGCCCAAGCATGTCGACGATGCGCGGGACGGCACGGACCTCGGCCGTCGAAAGAGCGTCCACCCGGGCGTTGGCCTCGATCTGCCGACGAGCAGTCCAGAGGCTGGTCTGGTAGACCAGATAGCCACCGGCGGCCAGGACCGCCAACAGCGCCGCCGCGGTTGAGCTCACCAGGGTACGCCGCCGGTCGACCCACCGCCGCAGCTTGATCGATGGGGGTTCCGGCCACGCCGAGACGGGCTCGTCGGCAAGCCAGAGCTCCAGGTCGCGCGCCAGCGCCCGCGGCGAGCCATAGCGGTCTTCGGGGCGGAACGCCATGGCCTTGAGGCAGATCGCTTCCAGCGCCTGCGGGAGGGCGGTGTCGACCTGGCGCGGACGGGGGAATTCGCCACGGCGCGCATGGCTGAGCGCCGTGGCGACCTCGCAGTCGCCAATGGGATTCTGACCGGTCAAGAGATAGTAAAGTGTCGCCCCCGGGCCATACACGTCGGTGGAGAACCCGACCTTGCTCAGGTCTCCCTCAGCCTGTTCCGGACTCATGAACGCCGGCGTCCCCACGGCGAACCCGGCCACCGTTTCGCTTGATCCGCTGTGCGACGACGGCCGCAGAGTCTGCTCCTCGATGGCCAGCCGCACTTCCGCCTTGCCCACGAACTTGGCCAGGCCCCAGTCCACGACCAGTGTCTCGCCGTACCTGCCCACCACCACATTGGAGGGCTTGAGGTCGCGGTGGATCACCCTGCGGCTGTGCGCGTATTCGATCGTGTCGCAGACGTCGATGAACCGCCTCAGCAACTGCTGGAACTGGAGCGCGCGCTCGCCCGAGCGCAAGCCGCTCGCCTTGCACCGCTGGTGGAACTGGCCGACGGCCTCCTTGAGACTTTCCCCCTTGATGAAGCGCATCACGTAGAACGGCTCGCCGCGCGTGTTGTGACCGATGCCATAGACCGGAACGATCCCCGGGTGTTCGAGCCGCGCCGTGACCTCCGCCTCGAGAAAGAACCTGGCCCGGCTGTCTTCCTCGCTCAGGTGCTCCTCCAGCAACTCCTTGAGGGCCACCTCACGGTTCAGCTCGGCGTCGAGGGCAACCGAGACCCGACCGATCCCACCTCTGGCGTGGGGGCGCAGCACCCGATAGCGCTCGTTGCCGGCGCACTGCCGTCGCGTCGACCAACTGGCTGTCAATTCGCCGTCGTTGGTCCGACCGGCATCGGTCCCCAGTCCGGACTCGGCGGCCGCGGTCTCGTCAATGGAATCGCTCGGCCTGGTCGCGGCAAGATGGCCGTCGGAGGCGCTCAGCCTGGCCAGGCGGTCCTGCCGTGCCTGACTTTCCTGAACCATCGAATCCAGTAAGTCGCAATCCTTCCGCGCCAGCGCGCCCCGCTCGACCAGGACCTCGCCGAGGGTCTTCCGCCGGTCGAGGAACCACACTCCCATCGCCTCGATCAACTCGTCTCGGCTGATGAAATCCATCTTCATCGCCAGGATTCCCAACAGCAAATTGGAGTCAGAGTGGCTCTGGGGCACGGTTCTGGCCCTCAATTCGGTCGCTTGACCTCAACACCTTCAGGTCGGCTGCACCGGGTGCATGCGTTTTGGGGAGTTGGCGGTTGAAATGGAACGTGGCAACACGATTGCGCGACCGATCAGCCCACCGACAGAGGGGCACATGGATATTCCATCATTTCCAGCCTGCTTGCAAGATCATGACGGCAGGCCCCTCGGGCGACCTGCGGCTCGGTCAAGCGAAAAGGGGAACGTCAGGCCGTCCCTGCCGCCGGTGCCACGAACGCCCGGCAGGCCTGGCAATTCCAGGACTTTGCTGATTGCACACTTTTCCTCGATCCGAAAACGCGGAGGCTCGATCAGATCAACTCGATTCGTACGGACTCTGCGATCTCCACGATGTCTCCCCTGGCCATTTGCCGGCGCTTGCGGGTCTCGACCACGCCGCCCACGCGGACGCGGCCCTCGCCGATCAGCGCCTTGGCCTCGCCGCCGCTCTCGACGCAGCCGGCCAGCTTGAGCACCTGGGTCAGGTTGATGGGACGGTCTCCCACCTCCAGACGCATCTCCTGGGGATCGCTCATTTCGGACCTTCCCGCGGAGCCGGTTGGAGGTTGCCCGAGGGATGAATCTGATCGTCGATCGCGTTGTCGATCGCTGTCTCGATCTGATCTTTCCCGCTGGAAATCGCCCCCTCGATCGCCTGCCCGATCTGTCGCTCACCTTTCTGCAGCCGGTTCTTGAGCCGTGCGGGAGCTTGCTGCACACGGCTACCGAGCGTTTGCAGATCCTTTGCCAAAGCCTGGGCCGGCTGAACCTGGGGATCATTTCCCGGCGGAACCTCCAGGGAAGGCAGGGAGAGCAGG
Organism: Isosphaeraceae bacterium; assembly: GCA_049966735.1. Lineage (GTDB taxonomy): Bacteria > Planctomycetota > Planctomycetia > Isosphaerales > Isosphaeraceae > Aquisphaera. The sequence goes on along the minus strand of JBMFUH010000048.1, from coordinate 4,425 downwards.
CTCACAAGCGAGCTTGACGCTTCGCCCGACGCAGGGGCCTCATCGATCGCGGGAAGCGGTCCCGGAGAAGACGCTGCCGCCGGAGACCGCGACTGCTCGCCCATCGCGCCGGGGCCCTCCGGGGACTGGCGATCCGCGATGGCAGTGCTGGCCGATCCATCGTTTTCCCAGTGCGGAGCGAGCACCTTGCGGACCTCGGCGGGAAGGACGGGCCCGAGGTTGTTCATCAAAGCGCCAACGAGATGGCCGGTGGGGCTGGCAAAGACCGGCTGGCGCAGGGAGGGCGCGACGCTCACCAGAAACAGCGTCGCCAGCATGCCCACCCCCACACCTTCAATGCCGCCCAGGAGCGTTCCCAGATGGCGGTCGTAAGCCTCGAACTTGAGCTTGCGAATCGTGCCGCGAATCATCCATGCCAGGCCGAAGATGCCGCCCGAGACCGCAATGTAGATCAAGGCCATGGCCAGCACGCGCTGGACTTCCGGCTCTCCGGGAAGGTACGAGGCGACCTGGGCCGAGCCGGTATGGGCCGCCGTGTAACCGAGGATCAACGAGGCAATGCTCGCCACCTGCCAGGTGAAACCCCTCCAGGCTCCGCGGATCATCCCCAGAATCACCACGATCGCCATGGCCGCGTCATAACCTGTCATCCCTGACCCTCCTGATTGAGGCGTGCATGCGTTTTGTGGTGCGATCCGCCGCGGGCCGGTCCGTCCGGTCCGGTCCGGTCCAGGCTGAGAATGGTAGCGAAGGGCTGGGAAAGGGGGAAGGTGGTTTTCGGAGGTCGGCAGATCGCGTGTCGAGATTGGCGGACAGCAAACCGGCTCAGCGCTTCATCCGCTCCAGCCCGCGCCGGCAGACGTGCGCGTTCTTGTTGCTGGAAGTGCGGTAGGCTCGGCCTCTCCAGGTGGAGGGGCGTCCCAGCGCGTCCCGAAAGAAGGCGAACCACTGGATGGCAATCAGGAGTACAACGCCAATGGGATGCATGGCGACGCTCGTGAGCGATTGCCGGAAGCGGATCGCGGCAATGACCCTGGGGAGGAAAGCCGCGAGGGTCGAGACAGCGACGAGCCCAACCTGGAACATTGGCCAGGGACGCGGCCAGGAGGCAAGGGCCAGGATCAGGAGAGGGAGAGGCGAGACCTGGCCTCCGAGGAGGACGAGCGTCATGGGGACGATCAGGGGAGGGGCAGCGAGGCCTTCCCTGGCATTCCTGGCCAGGCCGAGCCAGACCTCGCGGCTGCTCTGGTACATCCGGCAAGTGGCCGCGTCGGTCGCGTCGAAGAGGTCGGTTTTGAGCCCCGCGGCGCGAAAGGCGCGGGGGAGCTTGAGTCCGTCGTGCAGAGTGCCACGAACCAGCGAGTGCCCACCGCACCGACGATAGGCGTCGGACCGAACAATGAAGAGCTGCCCGCATCCCGCGCCGAGCGAGGGTCGCGGATCTTGGCGCATCCGATGAAGAGGCAAGAATCCGAGCAGGACAAAATGGATCAGCGGGATGAGCAAGGTTTCCAGAATACCAACCGTCTGCTGGCGTGGGATACCGCTGGCCAAGTCCGCGCCGATGTCCGAAATGAAAGTTGCCATCCGGGCAATCGCGTCGCGTGCCAGGCGAACGTCGGCGTCGAGGAAGAGCAGCAAGGGATGGCGTGCTTCACGAGCCAACAGCCAGCAGGCATGGGGCTTGCCGCACCAGCCGTCGGGCAACTCCGGCGAGCGGACCAGGCGCAGGCGGTGATCGGCCGCGGCCATCTCCTCGACGATCGCAGCCGTCCTGTCGTCTGACTGGTCGTCGAGGACGACCACTTCGAGATCGGTCCCCTCATTTTCCAGGGCCGACGTCAACGCGGCGGCGATCGCTTTCTCCTCGTTACGGGCAGGGATCAGAACGGATACCGCCGGCAGCGTCCGACGCGGATCGGGGCAGGGGGGTGGAGTGTAAAGCCGCAGATTGGCCCAGAAGAGCAGCGCCGGGGCGAGTGCGGCCACAAGGCAGAAAAGAATCAAGAAGAGCATGAGATTCAAGGTTGCCTGTGCTGAGAGACGCGATGCTCGGGGTGAAACGACTCTCCACGAACTCGGGCCCGGAGCCGTCGCCAGCAGTCGTAGACGCCGCCCACACCCGCGGAGCCGGCGATGATCGTCTGAAAGGCGGCAGGGTCGCGAAGCCTGGCCGCCTCGGCCAGTGAGTCTTGAGCGGCTTCGAGGGCCGTGGCGACCCGGGCTGTCCAGTCTCGCGGAGACCACCCTTCAGGCCCTGAGATCACGATCGGCGTGCCGAACCGGGCCAGGGCCTCCGGGCAGCGATCCTTCCAGAAGGGATACTCGAGAGCCAGCGGAAGGATGGTCCCTGCCGGCAGACGATGGGCCAGGTGGCCGACTCCTTCTTTGAGGCGTATCGGCCGATCGCGCGGGTCGACGAACTCTCCCTGTGCCGTGATCCAGAGAACGGCTCCCGGCTGAGCAAGGATCGCCAGGCTCTCTCGCAGGAAAGCCAGGCTGCCTCGCGTGGTGCCAACCTCGACGCCGAAGAACCCCAGCCGGCGCAAGAACCGATACTGGGCAAGCCCGTACTCGTCGATGGGAGCGAAGTGGATTCTCGAGGCGGGCAGCAGCTCTGTCAGGATCAGGCCGATCAACGGATCCCACCACGCGGGGTGATTCATGACGACGATCAGCGGGCCGGGCGGTAACTCGAGCAAGGGATTCGGGTTCGCCAGCCGCAGCGCATGGAAATGCCCCCGCACGTAACGTCGGGCATAGGCTCGGAACATCGGGAAGAGCCGCTCGGAACGCTGGGACAGGGCCGAGGGAGCCCTGGTCCGACGCCATCTCTCAGTTATCTTATAATATAAGTTTATGGCTATTTGACCAATTGGTTGTCCTCGCCCCGCTCCAGCGGCCGGGGCAAGAGAATCCCCAGGCTGATCGGGTTGCGGCTCAGGCCCAGGTCGTGCTCTGTTGGGGAAAGGCCGTGGGCGAGAGGGGCTCAACGGGACGATCCACCACCCCGTCCTTGTCGAGGGCGGCGGCGGCGATCCAGCCGGACATGAGGACCATGGGCATGCCCGGTCCGGGGTGGGCGGCGCCTCCCGCCAGGTAGAGCCCCGGAACGTCCGGGCTGCGGTTGGCGGGCTTGAACGCCCCGGTGAACCGCCCATGGCTGGCAAGGCCGTAGATCGCTCCGTTGAGCACACGGTAACGATCGTGAATATCTTGTGGCGTGAGCCACCTCTCGAGCTTGATGCGGGCCTCGAGATCATCGAGCCCGGCGGTTGATTTGAGCTTGTCCAGGATTGTCCTGCGATACAAGGGATAGAGTGTCTTCCAGTCGTGATGGGGCCGCAGATACGGCGTGTGGACGAGAACGTAAAGCGCCTCGCCTCCTGGCGGCGCCACGCCACTTTCCGTGGCGGCTGGAGCGCAGATGTAGCAGGTTGGATCGGGCGCTGGCTCACCCTTGCGGTAGATGAAATCAAACTCCTCACGCGGATCTCTCGAAAAGACAAAGTTGTGATGGAGGAGCTGGTCATACCGGCGATCAAGGCCGAGGTAAAGGACGACGCCGGAGCAGGCCGCTTCGTAACCGCGGCGCGCCTCGAACTTCCTCGCGGCGGACGTTCCGGCCAGCAATTCGCGATGCGTCCGGACCGAGTCGGAGCTGGACACCACGGCGGCCAGCGGCACCTCCTGGCCGTCGTCACGGATAACACCGCGGACGGAGCCATCTGGTCGTGTCTGAATCGAGCGCACTCCCATTCCACCGTGCAGTTCGACACGCAGGTCGCCGGCCAGTCGGATCAAGGCGTCGGCCACAGCCCTGGTTCCTCCCAACGGATACCAGACTCCCTCGCCTGTCTGCATGTGGGCGATTCCGCAGAGTACGGCGGGCGACAGGTCGGGCGAGGAGCCGACGTACTGGGTGAAGTGGTCGAGCATCTGGCAGACGCGAGCATCGGCGACGAAACCACGGATCGTTGCTCCCACGGTGCTCCAAGGCCGCATCCGCACGACGTCCCTCAACGTCGACAGACTGACGGCGGTCGAAGGATCGAACATGTCGTGGAGCGTGCCGATCGATTTCCAGAAGAAATAGCGCCGGGAGATGTCGTCGAGGCGCGCCGAGAGATCGAGGAAGTCGCGATAGCCCTGGCTCGCCGCGCCTCCCGGGGTAAACACATCGATCGCGTCGCTCATCCGCGAGACGTCGGCGTGCAGGTCAAGAACCGAACCGTCGGCGAAGAACGACCGCCACTGCGGATCGAGCGGAACCAGCTCCAGCTCGTCACGCAGCTCTCGGCCTGCCTCGGCGAAGATCCGCTTGAGGACCGAGGGCATGAGGAGGATGGTCGGCCCCATGTCGAACCGAAAGCCGTTCTCGGAGAGGACGGCGGCCTTGCCCCCCAGCCAGGAGTTCTTCTCGAA